>CALKWG010000309.1 GCA_938004315.1 uncultured Spirochaetaceae bacterium | reverse complement strand
TTCATCGAAGAATACTGCGAGACGGCCATAGATATAGTATCGGTCGGTTACGATCGCGAGCGCACCATCGTAAGGAAGAGCCCGTGGATACGATACTGATCCTGGATTTCGGGAGCCAATATACCCAGCTGATCGCCCGGCGCATCCGCGAGCTCGGCGTCTACACCGAGATCATGCCCGGCGACGCCGCGCTCGAAGGCCGCCTGCCTCCGGGCGTCAAAGGCATCGTGCTCTCCGGCTCGCCCTTCAGCGTCTACGAAGACGGCGCGCCGCGCCCGGACGCCCAGGTCTATAAAGGCAAGCTACCGGTCTTGGGCGTCTGCTACGGAGCCCAACGCATGACGCAAGATCACGGCGGCGCCGTCCAGGCGCTACCCGACCGAGAATACGGCCGGCGGCCGGTCGTCCTCGCCGAGCGCGACCCGCTCTTTAGCGGCGTGCCCGACGGCTTCCTCTCGTGGATGAGCCACGGCGACTCCATCGAGCGCGTAGCGCCCGGCTTTACAATCCTGGCGAAGACCGACAACGGCATCCCGGCCGCGATCAAGCACGAAGCCCTACCGCTCTACGGCGTGCAGTTCCATCCCGAGGTGACCCACTGTGAATACGGCGTCAAGATCCTTGAGAACTTCGCCCTCGGCCTCTGCGGCTGCGAGCGCGGCTGGACCATGGCCCGTTATATCGAGGAGGAGCGCGATGCGATCCGCTCCCGCGTGGGCGACGCGCCGGTGCTCCTCCTCATCTCGGGCGGCGTCGACTCGACCGTGGCCGGCGCCCTGCTCTTGACCTGCCTCCGTAAGGATCGCGTCCACCTCATGTACGTCGACACCGGCCTCATGCGGAAGAGCGAGAGCGACGAAGTCATGCGCACCCTGGCGGGCATGGGCGCCGTGCACGTGCATCGCGTCGACGCCGAGGACGATTTCCTATCCGCCTTAGCCGGCGTCGATGACCCGGAGAGGAAGCGACATATCATCGGCGACCTCTTTATAGCCATACAGGAGCGCGAGGTCGCGGCCCTGGGCCTCGGCGACTACTACCTGGCTCAAGGTACGCTCTACACCGACCTCATCGAGTCGGGCAAGGGCGTGGGCAAGAAGGCCCAGGTCATCAAGAGCCACCACAACGTGCGCTCGCCCTTGGTAGAGGCCAAGCGCGCCGCCGGCCGCATCGTGGAGCCCCTGGACCGCCTCTACAAAGACGAAGTCCGCGCTCTCGGCCGCGAACTCGGCGTGCCCGAATCCGTAGTACGTCGCCATCCATTCCCGGGGCCGGGCCTGGGCGTCCGCGTCCTCGGCGAGGTTACCAAGGAGAAGTGCGAGGTCCTCCGCGCCGCCGACGAGGAGTACCTTCGCCAGCTGCGCGAGCGGGGGCTCTACGATAAAATCTGGCAGGCATTCTGCGTGCTCCTGCCGGTGCGCTCGGTCGGCGTGGCCGGCGACGTCCGCACCTACGGCTGGACGGTAGCCCTGCGCGCCGTGAGCTCGCACGACGGCATGACCGCCGACGTCTACGACTTCGACATGAAGGAATTGAGGGAGATCTCCGCCGCGATCACCAATAAGGTGAAGGCTGTCGGCCGCGTCGTCTACGACGTCTCCAGCAAGCCGCCGGCCACCATCGAGTGGGAATAGGCAGGGCCGGCGCGGCCAGCCGCGGAGGCCTCAGTGCTCCACGACTATGCGGTTGGCGACGCGGTCGAGCCTGAAGCGGGTCTTCTTCAAGGGCTCGGTGACCTGGATGCGGATATGGCAGATGGTGATCTCCGCGCCGGGGTAGACGCCGCCGCGCGCCTCGACGACCGCCCCCTCGTCCACGTCGACGCGCTTGGACAACTCGGCCAGGCCCGAGGCGAGGGCCTCGAGGCGCGCCTTGGTCTCGTCCCGCATGCGCAGGTACGAGGGCTCGGCGCGCTGGGCTATCATGCGCTCCAGCTGGGCTAGGCGCGCGGAGAGGGCCTTGAGCTCTGCGTTCGCCTTGTCTAGTTTCTGCTGCATGGTGAAGTCGACGCCGGCGTGCACGACGGTCAGCGGCCTCGTCGCGCCCCCTATGAAGCCGCATACGAGGCCGTGGGTGGCGTAGGTCTCCCCGCCGACGATGCGTCCCTTGTCGCCCATGACGAGCTGACCCAGGATATACAGATTCGATCCGACTATGGAGCCGGGCACCTCGGCGTCGCCGCGGACGGCGCAGCGAGCGTTCTCTATGAACTTAGCCTGCAGCTTGCCGCCGACCCGGACGAAGCCTTGCTCCTTGCCGATGATGCCCTGGGCGCAGAGGAGATCGCGCTTCACGCTGACGTCGAAGGCGTCCATGGTCTCCTTAATGCTGACCGACCCGCCCGAATAGACCTTGAAGCCGGCGGCCACCCCGCCTTCGATGACCACGTCGCCGGGGAACATCACGTGGCCGACGCGGTAATCGACGTCGCCCTTCACCACGAGTATCTGCTCGACGCTAAGCTTTAGGCCGTCGAGGCAGAGCCGGCCGTCTACCGAGGCGACGATCTCGTCCCCCCGCCGCTCGAGGTTCTTCCC
>CALKWG010000308.1 GCA_938004315.1 uncultured Spirochaetaceae bacterium | reverse complement strand
CGCTCCGACGGCCGCCCAAGGCAGGGATTGAAGGAAGGTCGCGAGCGCGAACGAAGCGGGCAGCTCGACGAGGGCGTACCAGCCGACGCCTTCTATCCTGGAGGCTACCGCCGCGCCGCCGCCCTGCGCCGCCGGACGGGTATAGCGATACGAAGCGGCCGCCGGATCGCGCGCCTTGGCCGCTATGAAAGCCTGATCTAGCTCGCGCAGCTCTACCTTCGAGGCGTCCGGATGGGCGATGAAGCCGCCGCCCTCGTCGATCAAGGCCAGGCCGTAGTCGGCGCGGGAGACGAGGCCCGCGATAGCCGCCGCGAGCGAATCGAAGTCGACGATCGCCAGGAGCGTTCCCGTTCCGAAGCCGTACGCTAAGGATATCTCGCGCCGACCCCGCTCGAGCCCGCTATAGACGCCTGACCAGCGGATCCCGGCGGCCGCCGTAGCTGAGCTTACGACCTGCAGGCCGCCGAGCTCGGCCCCCTCGGGCGGGCCGGTCTCCGGGACGGAGAGCACGACCCGTCCTCCGGGCGTCAGGTAGCTCAAGCTCCTTATGAAGCGGGCCCGACGTAGGAGGGCGGCGAGCGCCGCCCGAGGCGCGGCCGCCTCGTCTTCGATGAGGCCGGCGGCCTGCCATATCGAGGTCTCGGCCGTCCGGAGCGTCGACCTGACGGAGCTGGACAGGAGCGTGGCCAGGCGGTCAGCCTCGAGCGCGGCCGAGCGCGACGCGGCCTCGGCGTTGACCAGTACGACCGCGGCGAAGACGGCCGCTCCGCAGAGGGCTACCAGCGCGATGAGCAGCGAGAGGAAGGCGCTCAATGACGGCTTTCGCTTCATGGCGCCGCCTCGAAGCGGCCGGCCTTGATGGTGATGATCATCATGTCCATCTCTAAATCGCCGAATTCGTCGAGCCGCGCGGACTGCTGCAGGCCTTCGAAGCGCTCAGCCGCGAGGAGGGCCCGCTTCAGCGCTTCGGGGCGGGAATCGTCGGCCGCGGACAAGCCCTGCCCAAGGAACATGGCGACTTCATAACCGTAGAGGGAGGACATCACGGGCGCCTCGCCGAAAACAGAGCGGAAACGTCCTACGAAGGAGGTATAGCGGGGATTAGGATCATCGGGATTGAAACTGCTCGGCAGGAAGATTCGCCCGGACATCTTGCCGGCATAGCTGAGGAGATTGTGATCCTGGGACCACGGGGAGAGATAGAGGTCGCCTTGGAAGCCCGCTTCCTCGAGCGCCTGGGCGAGCTTCGCCGCGTCCAAGCCGGACAAGACGGCGAAGGCCGCCTGCGCCCCGCTGTCCCGCGCCGCCCGAGCCAACTCGGCATGGTCGAGCCCTTCGCCTACGGACCAGGACCCGATCGCGGCGCCGCCCTCGCCCGCCCCCGACATGGCGCTTATGGCGCCGTCGATGATGGCCTGCGCGTAGCCCTCGTTCCGCCGATCGACGATGGTGACGACGCGGGTAACGCCGCGGCGCGTCATGAAGCGACCGAGCCCGGTCCCGAACTGATAGGCGCTCCCCACGAAGCGGATAAGGGAGTCGTCGCGCCCCGCCCACTCGGTAGCGCTCACCGTCCTCGTCAGGACGAGGACGTCCCGCTCGAGCAGCCAGGGCAGGGCGCCGGCGGCTGCGCCGCTCGTCGTATGGAGGATGAAGACGCGTACGCCGTCGGCGTACAGCTCCTTAGCCGCGGCCAGGCACGCTTCGGAATCCCCGGCGTCGTCCTTGAGGACCGACTCGATACGACGGCCGTGCCCGCCCTCGTCGAGTTCGGCCATGGCTAGGCTGAAACCCTTATACCCTTCCACGCCGATATTGGCGCTCGGCCCCGTCATGGGGGCGACGAAGCCGACGCGTACAGGACGCGGCGCGCAGGAGAGGAAGAGGCAAAGCGACGCGCAGAGGCATAGGGAACTACGTAAAAAAGCCGCGGGCATAGCGCTAATTCTATGCCCGCGGCCGGATAATGCAAGCCCGCGCGGATCCGCGCGGGATGCATCTAGCGTAGGCCGAGCGCCGCGCCGAGGTCGCGCCCGGCGAGCGCGGCTTCGTCCAGGCTTAAGACGAAGAGCTCGAGCTCCATGCGGTAGAGCTCGTCCTCCGCCGCGGCGAGCCCTAGGCGCGCGTCATCGGCGGCGTCGCGCGTCGCGGTGCCCGCGGCGCCGAGCGCCAAGGCGCGATCAAGCTTACGCCGTTCGAGCTCGACGACGGCTCGCTGGATGTCCATACGCTCCTCCATCGACGCGCGGCGCTCGGCCAAGGCGGCGGCGCGGTCCTCGGCGGCCTCGCGCGCCTGCCTCAAGGCCGCTCCGGCTAGAGCGGCCTGTTCCGCGTCCGCGGCGGCGCGAAGCGACCGCCCTGCCCCGGCCGTCAGGGGCAGGTCAAGGCTCAGGCTCAGGTTCCAGTTCACGCCCCGTCCGTCGCCGCTCCAAAAGTCGCTCAGGGCCGAGCCCAGGTCGGCGCTCGGCGTCCGCCCGTCGCCGTAGCGCGGCTCGGCGAGCAGCGAGGCCCCGAGGCTCGGGGCGTCGACGGTCGAGCGGGCCTGGGCGTCCAGGACGGCCTTGCGCAAGGCCAGCTCCGCCTTAAGGAGCTCCGGATTCGCGGCGATATCGCCGCTAGCCGGGCGTTCTATGGCCGGAATCGCGGAGGACAAGGGCAGCCCGCCCGCGGCGAGCTCGGCTCGCAGGCCCAAGACGCCGGCTAGGCGGCGTTCGGCGTCGCGCAGGGAGGCCCTGGTATCGACCAGGGCCTGCCTCGATAGCTGCGCCGCCAGGGCCAGCTCCAGGGCGGCGTCCTCGCTGGCCGCGCCGGCCTGCCTACGTAGGTCAAGCGCCGCGGCTCGGCGCTCGGCGGCCGCGACCGAGGCTTCCTGCCTGGCCAAGGCGCGGCGGAGGTTCATGACGCGGGTCGCCGCCTCGAGGGCCGCCCGGAGCGACGCGTTACGCCTGGCCAAGTCGTCGAGCCCGGCCTGGTCGGCGCTGATAGAGGCGGACTCCCGCGCGGCGCTAGCGGCGCGGAACGGGATGAGCGAGCCGCCTGCGAAGAGCGGCTGCCTGAGGCTAGCGCTCAGCTGGGGGGCCAGGCTATAGCCGGCCGTTCCGAAGGGGTCGTTGACGCGCAGATTGGCCCGCGCGCTCGCGCTCAGGGAGCCGGCGCTCGGTAGGGCCTGGGCATAGCTCAGGCCGGCGCCGAGGGCTAAAGTCTTAGCGTCCTTGGTGACCGGCGGGAACCCCGCGCTAAAATCCTGTATGCGCCGATCATCCCAGGAGAAGGGCGTCAGGCCGAGCGTCAGCTTTGGCGCCGCCCTATCGAGCTCTAGGCCGTATTGAATCCTGGCCAGCATGGCCAAGGCGGCCGAGCTCCTCACCGCGGGGTCGTTCTCCAGGGCCAGGGCCGCGATATCGCGAAGGCTAAAGCCGGCCGGAGCCGCCGGCGCTGAGACTTGAGCCCACAGCGGCGCCCGCGCGGCGAGGAGCGCCGAAAAGGCCGCGGCCGCTACGGCGCGCGATAGACGAATCTGCTTCATGCGTGCGCAACCTTTCGTACTTTTTCTTTGCGGTCGAAAAGGAGGCCGTACAAGGCCGGGACGACCGTCAACGCGGTGACGGTGGAGAATAGGAGGCCGAAGATGATGGTGCTGGCCATCGGGCTCCATACCACCGAATATCCCCCCAGGCCTACGGCGGTGGGCAGAAGCCCGCCTATGGTCGTGACGCTCGTGAGTATCACCGGGCGGAGCCTCGTCGAGACCCCCTCGGCGACGGCGTCGGCTACGGACTTACCCTCTTTCCTAGCGCCGTTTATGAAGTCGATGAGCACGATGGAGTCGTTCACCGCTATGCCCGCCAGCGCCACGCCGGCGTAGAGCACGGTGGTGGAGAACGGCGTGCCGCTTATGACCAGGAAGAGCACCACGCCGGCGAAGGCCATGGGCACGGACAGGAGGATGAGCAGGGGCTGGGTGAAGCTCTTGAACTGGGCGCCGAGCACCGCGTAGATCAGGAAGATGCCGAGGAGGAAGACCCGCGCGATCTGCACGAGCAGGTCCTGAAGCTCGGCGAACTCGCCGCCCACCACCAGCTCCATGCCGGGGTTGCGCGGCCGGACTTCGCGCTCGAACCACGCCTTCACGTCGGCGTTCACGCCGGCCACCACGGCCTCGTCCAAGGCGTCCGAGCTGACGCCCAGCTCGCGCTTGCCGTCGACCCGCCGGATGGCGGCCAAGGCGGCGCCCTCCTCGAGCGAGGCCACGGCCGAGAACGGCACCAGGCGGCCGTCGGGCGTCGGCAGCTTGAGATCGAGGAGCCTAGCAAGGGTAGCCGCCCCGCCGCCGGCGTAGCGGACGATCACGTCGAGCTCGTTATTGTTTATAAACACCGTACCGGCCGGGAAGCCGTCGTAGCTGCCGCGTATGAACGACCCGACCGACGAGACCGACAGCCCGTAGGCCGCCGCCCGATCCTCGTTAATGGCCACGCGGAGCTCGGGCGTACCGGTCTGCAAGGTGTCCGCGATATTGACGAGCTCGGGGTAGCCGCCCAGGCGCTCGCGCAGCTCCGTGGCGACCGAAATGAGAGCGCCGTAGTCGTCGCCCCGTAGCCTAAAGCCGATAGGCGAGCTGACCGGCGGCCCGGATTGGGCCTTCCGGTAGATCACGTTCTCCGGCCCCGGGATATCGGCCAGCCTCCAGCGCGCCTCGTCCATGATGTCCGTGATGGTACGCTTCCGGCCTTCCTTGATCTCGGCCAGGTCTACCACGATCTGGGCCACGTTGCCCGCGCTCGTGTTGCCCGAGCCGCCCGACCTGAAGCCCACGCTGGACTGCACGTTCACCACCTCGCCGCCGCCGACGAGCGGCAGGAGGCGCTCCTCATAGCGGCGGACGAGCTCCTCGGTCCGGGCGCGGTTGGTGCCGCCGGGCATGTCTATGTCGATATAGAAGAGCGTAAAATCCTCGGCGCTGAACAGATCCTGCCTTATGAACGGCACCGCGGCGAAGATCCCGCCGGCGACGAGCGCGAAGCCCAGGACCACGAGGAGCCGCCTCCGGTAGAGGGCCCGGACGAAGCCTTCGAAGCGCGCCCGGACGCGGTCGAACAGGTCGGGCTTCGTCTTTAAGGTCTTGCCGCCCGGCCACTCCACCATATGCGCGGGGATAAAAATGATAGCCTCTAAAGTAGAGGCGATGAGGGCTATCGAGACGACGAGCGGTATGACCCGCAGGAACTTGCCGATGGTGCCCGGCAGTATCATGAGCGGCAGGAAGGCCGCCACGGTGGTCAAGGTCGACGCGACGATGGGCCAGGCCACCTGGCTCGTCCCCTGTATGGCCGCGTCCTTAAGGCCGTAGCCCAGGCGCCTTAAGCGGTAGCTATTCTCGGTTATGACGATGGCGTGGTCGACGATGAGCCCGAGTACCAGCACGAGGCCGAAGAGCGTATTGGAATTCAAGGTCTCGCCTAAAGACTCCAAGGCCAGGAAGGTGATCGCGAAGGTGACCGGTATGCCCAGCGCCGTCATGAGGGCGTTCCTGGCGCCGAGGAAGACGAACAAAATGGCGACGAGGATGATCAATCCTTGGATCGCGTTCGCCACGAGGACGTCGATGCTGTCGCGTATCTGCACCGTCGAATCGTTCAGGAGGTCTACGCGGACGCCCGCCGGCAGGGACGGCTCGAGCCTCTCGACGATGGCCTTGACCCGGTCTATGACGCCGATGGAATCGCCGCGGGCGACCTTGCTGACGCGTATGGTGACGGCCCGTTCGCCGTTTAAGCTGACCGTCGAGCCGCGCTCGTCGAAGGCCTCCACGACCGTCGCGAGCTCGCCAAGGCGCACGACCGCGCCGCTTCCGGCGGCCCGCCTCACGATGACGCGCTCGAACTCGCCCACGCCCCTAAGGCTCCCGACGGTGCGCAGGAGGTACTCGCGCGACGAGGTCTCGAGGGCGCCGGCGGGGATGGAGACGTTCTTCTGCTGCACGGCGCGCAGGAGCTCCGTGATCGAGATGCCCAAGGATTCGAGCCGCTCACGGTCGGCGTCTATGAGTATGCGCCTTTCGCGGGCGCCTATGAGCTCCGCGTCCGAGACGTCCTTCACGCCCAAGACGGCGTCGCGTATGAGGCGCGCCGCGCGGTCCAGCTCCTCGTAGCTATCGCCGCCGGAGACGACCACCTCTATGACCGGCAGGAAGTCGTTGGACGAGAAATCGTTGGCCGTAGCCTGCAGGGCTCCCTCGGGGAAGTCCAGCTGCGACACCCGCGTGCGGACGTCCTGGAACAGGCGTTCGAACTCGTCGTTCGAGATGCCGTCGTCGAACTCGACCCTGGTCACCGAAAGCCCGTCGCTCGTGACGCTCTGAATCTGCTTGAGGCTCCTAAGCCCTTGCATGGCCTGCTCGACCTTGATCGTCACCGATCGCTCGATATCCTCGGCCGTCGCCCCGGGGAAGGGCACGACGACGTTGACCCAGAAGAACGGCACTTCGGAGAACTGCTCCTGCGGCATGCGCGCTATGGAGAAGGCGCCTAAGGCCAATACGGTGACAAGCACGATCGTGAGGAGGACCGTGTTCTCCGTGGAGAATTTCGGCAGGTTCATGGGCTTATTCCCAACTCGCGCTGTCGCCCGCGACCGTCGAGCTCACCGGGCTACCGGCGCGCAGCCTCGTCAGGCCCGAGATAACCACGAGCTCGCCCTCGGCCAGGCCGGA
>CALKWG010000307.1 GCA_938004315.1 uncultured Spirochaetaceae bacterium | reverse complement strand
AAGAGCCCGTTGACGGCGGAGGCGGCCAATTGCATGGCGAAGGGAGCCGCGCCTATCGCCAGCATGGGCGTGAAGACTTCCGGCCGCGGCGCGAGGTCGGCCGCCCGAATCTTCAAGTGGCTCTTACCGCTTAAGTAGTACGACAATACCCACACGGCGGAGACGGCCTGCGAGATGACGGTCGCCAGGGCTGCGCCGGCGACGCCCCAGCCGAAGGCGAAAATGAAGACGGCGTCTAAGATGATATTGAGGACCGCGCCGATCAACATAGTTACCATGGCGACCTTCGGATTGCCTTCGCCACGGATGAAGTTATTAAGGCCGAAGCCTATGCCCTGAAAGACGCTGCCGGCGAGTATTATCGACGTGTATGATTTAGCATACGGAAGAATGACGTCGCTCGCGCCGAAGAGCCGAAGAATGGGCTCAAGGAAAGCCAGGCCAAGGCCGGTAATCGTGAGCGAAATCAACACCATGAGGCCCGTCGCGTTGCCCAGGATACGCTCTGCGTCGCGTTCACGCCGCTCCCCGAGACGAATAGAGACGAGCGACGAACCGCCCATGCCGATGAGCATGCCGAAGGCCATGAGCACGAGCATGAGCGGGAAGGCCACCGTCGCGCCGGCCAGGCCGAGCGGCCCGACACCGCGGGCGATGAAGAGACGATCCACGACGTTGTAGATCGCGTTCACGAGCATGCCGACGATGGCCGGCAGCGAGAAGCGGAGCAAGAGCCCGCCGATCGGGGCTCGTCCGAGCTCCTCAGTCCTATCCATACCGATACTCCTATCGCTCAAGTCAAATAACGGCGGCCGGCGGGCCGTTCACGAATGAGAGCCCTATAATCGTTTGAGAGAATCGACTACGTTTTCAAGCCCCGCGGCGACACACTCTAAGTCCTCATGGGGATGGGCCGAGAGCGACGCGTCGAGGCTGGCGGTCCAGGCGGCCATGACCGCTTGGGCGCGCTCGATGCCGAGCGCCGTCGGCGATACCACCGACTTCCTACGGTCTTTCTCGTCGTTCACGCGCTCGACCAGGCCCTGGGCTTCCAGCTCGTCCACGAGGCCTGTGAGGCTGGCCTTGGTCATAGCCATGCAACGGCCAAGCTCGGTCGGCGTAGCCGGACCGCCGTTGGCCAGGACTATCAGGGCCTTCGCCTGGCTACGGCCTAGCCCCATGCGTTCCTTCAGGTCGATGGCGAGGCTGGGCATGAGATGCCGGTGGAAGAGCGGCATAAATTCCATGAGCGAGGTAAAAATGCGCGCGGCGAGCGCGTCTGCTTTCGCTGCCATTTCATCTCCGGAGACAGATAGTAAATAAATTGACTATCAGAAGATTAACTAAAAACGAAGCGGAGGTCTAGTCGCGGACGACCGGTTTGAATAGAATTTTTAGGCGGCAGCCGCCCTCGACGCGGTTCTCGACGGCGCAGACGGCCCCGTAGGCGTCGGCGATGGCCTTGACCACGGCGAGCCCTAGGCCCGTATGCTCGGAGGCGTCGGAGGACGGCCTATCGGAGTAGAAACGCTCGAAGAGCTTCGCGCCGTCCGCTTCGGCGAAGCCGGGGCCCCGGTCTTCGACCGAGATGAAGGGAACCCCGCGCTCAAGGCCGACGGCTACGACGACCGAGCCGGGTTCGGGCGAGAACGAGAGGGCGTTGTCCACCGGGTTGACGATGAGCTGGACGAGACGGTCAGGATTGGCCTCGATCGGGATGGGGCCGGAGCCGCGGAGCTCGAAGCGCGGTTCGCGGCCGGCGCCTTGGTAGCGCTCTAGGACGCGCGGCACGAAGCTCGCCAGGTCGATGATCGAACGCTCCTCGCGTTCGATGGCGCTGTCCACGCGGCCTATGTCGCGTAGGCCGGCGAGGAGCCGCTCCATACGCCGCTCCTCCGCTAGGGCGCCCTCGAGCAGGGCCGTCTCCTTGGCCCCGGACGAGAGCGACAGCTCCAAGGCGCCGCGGATGCTCGCTAAGGGGTTCTTAAGCTCATGCATGAGGTCCGCGGTGAAGCCCTCGGCGTAGCTCATGCGCCGCTCGAGCCGCTCGCTCAAGGCCGCCAAGGCGCGCGACAGTTCGCCTATCTCATCCTTGCGCTTTAAGCCGGTGAAGCGGCCTTTTAGGCGGCCTCGGCCGTCTAGGGCGTTCTCTGCCTGCCTACGCAGGGCGGCGACGGGGCGCGTGATGGTCATGGCCAGGCCGATCGACAACGCCGCCGAGGCGGCCAAGGAGTACATGAAGACGCGGATGATGTCCAGGCGCAGCCTATAGAGCCGCACCAGTATGCCGTAGGTGGAACGCGACACTAGGACCGCGCCGACGACGGGCCGCCGTTCGCCGCCCTCGCCCGCGGCGACGGGCCCTTCTATCGGGATGGCCGAATAGAGCTGCACCGAGACCTGGCCGCCGGTCGAGAGCCGGGTGGCCGCGCCGTAGCGCCCGGCCAAGGCGGCGCGTACCTCGGAGCCTAGGAGCCTATCCTGGCCTGAGTAGAACTCCGCCGTATTGAACGGCTCGCTGGGCGCCTGGGCGATGCGGCGGATGAAGGACAACGGCGCGGTAAAGACCCGATAGGCCAGGGTCTCGTTGGCTTTCTGCGGCCTGGCCTGCGCCGGGGCCGAACCCGACGCGAGGCGCTCCGCCGAGGATGGGCCCTGCGCCGCCGCGGCCTCCCGCGGCGCCGGCCCCGCCGAATCGGCCAGGAGCCGCCCCTCGGCGTCCACGACCCTGATCCTCGAGTCGACGCGTCCGCCTAAGCGCTTAAGCACTACGGCCGCCTCGGTCCTCAGCTCGACCCCCGACAAGGCGGAGGCGAAAATGCGCGCCTGCTGGATCATCGAGGCTTCCTGCATGTCCAAGAGCTGGCGCTCATAGCTATCGAGGTAAAGCAGGCTCGCCAAGGGCAGGAAGAGGAGGAGGAGGTTGAAGGCCAGGAGCCTGACGGTCAGGCTACGATGCAGGGGCAGGCGCAATGCGTATCGTCCCTTCGGGGCCGCCGTAGCGATAGCCCAGGCCGTAGATCGACTCGATGAGCTCGGGCGGCGCGCCGGCGGCCGAGAGCTTGGCCCGCAGGCGCTTGATGTGGCTGTCGGCGGCCCGCTCGCTCGGGAACGAGTCTTCGGGGAAGGCCGCCTTCATCAGCTGCGATCGGGTCTTCACGCAGCCGGGGCGGGCCGCCATGGCCAGGAGCATGCGGAACTCGGTCACCGTGAGCCCCAGCTCGGCGCCGCCGTAGCTAGCCGCCCAGGCTTC
>CALKWG010000306.1 GCA_938004315.1 uncultured Spirochaetaceae bacterium | reverse complement strand
CCCCCCACGGCACGATGCCCGTCGTCCTGACGGCCGTCTTCGAGGCGGTCGCCGCCCTTAACCTGAGCTTCGGTAAGCTCAAGGACGCCTTCGATCCGGCCTCTATCAGCAAGGACTTCGCCCCGGAGCCGGCCGCGCTCCAGGCGGCCGAGGCGCGAGTCATAGACCGCTCCTGCATCGTGCTCGAGCTCAAGGGCGAGACGAAGGACGAGGTGATACGCGAGCTCATGGACTCGCTCGAACGCGCCGGCGCCGTAAGCGAGCGCCAGGCGGCCGAGGAGGCGGTCTTCGAGCGCGAGCGCTCGATGAGCACCGGCATGCAACACGGCATCGCCCTACCTCACGCCAAGACCGACGCCGTCGAGCATTTGGCGGCGGCCATAGGTATCAAGCGGGCGGGGATGGACTTCAAGTCCCTGGACGGGCAGCCGACCCAAATTATCGTCCTCACCCTCGGGCCGAAGTCCAAGCCCGAGTCCCAGATGCAGTTCCTGGCCGGCATAGGCCGGGCCTTGGGCGACGAGACGAGGCGCGAGGATATCCTAAACGCGCGGAGCGAAGACGAAGTGAGCGTGCTCCTCGGACTCTAACGTTTGACCGACGGGCGGACTTGGTTCTAATACTCTTTTCGCCTTGCGCCGCTTGGCGGCCTATGCTAGGGTGAGACTGATGATATCTATACGAGCGAGCTTAGACATTCGAACCGTCCTCGCCGTTCGCTCCGCGAGCGGCGCGATCGCGTACGGGATAGGTCCGCTCGCTCGATACGATGGAGATAATTGAGATAATTACCATCGAATCCTTGAGCCGCGCGGCCTGCCTGGACCGCGCGGCTTTTTTTTCGGGTTCGGCGCCTACGCTTACCGTGGGCGCAGTGCGAACCCGGGCAGTCGCGCGGACGCCTCGGCGATGCGGCGGGTTGCGTCGGCGACGGGGCGGAGGCGGCGCACGCGCGCCGGGGTCGGAAGGAACGATCATGGCGATCTTAGAAGCGATCAATGTAGAAAAAGACTTCGGCGGTGAGGCGCTGTTTAGCGGCGTGAATTTCGGCGTCGAACCGGGCGAGAAGCTGGGGCTGGTCGGCAGGAACGGCAGTGGTAAGACGACGCTCCTTCGTATCATAGCCGGCTTAGACGACGACTACCGCGGCGCGATCCGCCTCGATCCGCACGCGCGCGTCGCCTACCTGAGCCAAAAGCCGCCGGAAGCCCTGCCGGGAGAGCGCGCGCTCGACTTCGTGTGCCGCGACGCCTACGCCGAGCGCGCCGAGCTCGAGCGCTTGGCCGAGGCCATGGGCGAAAGCGACCCGTCGGTCGCCGCCGCCGCCGCGCGGTCCTATGGCGAGCTCAGGGAGCGCTACGACGCCTCAGACGGCGACCTGGCCGAGGAGGCCGCGCGGCGGCTCCTGGAGCGCATGGGCCTAGGCGGCC
>CALKWG010000305.1 GCA_938004315.1 uncultured Spirochaetaceae bacterium | reverse complement strand
TTCGTCACTAACATGCAGCGCGCCAAGGAGCTGGGCATCCAGCCGCCCAAGAGCTGGGCCGACCTCTTAAAGCCCGAGTACAAGGGCCTGATCCGCGTCGCCAACCCGAACACCTCGGGTACCGCGTATAACGTGATCACCACGCTCCGCTACATCTATAACGGCGACGAAGAGAAAGCCTTTGATTATCTAAAGAAACTCGACGCCAACATCGACCAGTACACCCGTTCCGGCTCCGCGCCCGGCAAGAGCGTCGCCATCGGCGAGATCCCCATAGCCATCGGCTACGCCCACGACCAGGTCAAGCTCAAGGTAGAAGGCGCCAACGTGGAGATCCACGCCCCCAGCGAGGGCACCGGTTACGAGCTGGCCTCCATGTCGCTGATCGCCGGCGGCAAGGATGCGGTCAACGCCAAGAAGCTCTACGACTGGATCCTGAGCAGCAAGACCGCCCAGGACAAGTTCGTCGAATACTACCTCGTGCTCGTCGCCGACGGCGCCTCAACTCATCCGCAGGCCCTCTCCATCAAGCAGCTGAAGACCGTCAAGCAGGACTTCGCCTGGGACGGCGACGCGGCCAACCGCGCCCGGCTCCTGAAGCGCTGGACCGACGAGATCGGCTCTAAGCGCTAAGTACCGGATCGCGGCCCGCCCTGGCGGCCGCCAAAATCCCGGGGGCCGGCATATGCCGGCCCCTCTTTCGTTGAAGGCGCCGTAATGACGCCAAGTTTCTATAGATGGGGAGGTCCTCGGTGACGAAAAAGGACCGTATCGTAAAATTCATCCTGGCTCTCGCTATCTTCGCCGCCGCCGACCTTTGGATCTTCACCACCCTACGCGGCGTGATACGATCCGAGGCGAGCGCGGAGCGTAAGACCAAGCTCGGGCTCCTGGCTAAGAGCGTCCCGGAGAATCCCGAGTACCTCGGCGATTGGCTATCGGGCATAGCCGAGGCCTTGCCCGGCGGCTCGGCGCTCTACCTGGCCTACGATCCCGAGGACTGGTCGAGTTACGAGCTCTACGCGGCCGACGACGAGGCCTTGGCGCTCTGGTCCTCGCTTGAAAGCGACCCGGATGCTGAAAAAGGCCTTGAATCGGCCTTTTACATGGAGGAATACTCCTCCGCCGTCGCGTTCGACTACGGCGGCCGAAGGGCGCGGCTCTTCTACTCGCCGCGGCCGGACGAGGAAGGCGTAGAGCTGCTCGGCATCGCCGTCTTCATCGTGCCCGAGGTCGCCGCGAGCCAGGTCGAACGCCTCCTAGGGATCTTCGCCCTGGGCGCCTTCGTCCTCTTCGCCGCGCTCACGGGGATAGCCAAGTTCACCCGCGACCAGACCGTGGGCTACGCCGTCCTCGTCCTAGCCGGCGTCGCCTTCGTGTTCATCGTCTTCCCGCTGGCCGAGGCGTTCAGGCTATCCTTCTTCGAGGACGGCGCCTTCAGCCTGTCCACCTGGGAGCGGGCGCTCTCGGGCTCCAGCCTCAGGGCGCTCTGGGGCTCGATACGGCTGGGCGTGTGGACGGCGAGCGTCGCCACGATCGTCGGCTTCGTCTTCGCCTTCGCCATCCACAAGAGCGGCATACGCGGCAAGCGCTTCCTGGCCGCCATAGCCCAGCTGCCGGTCATCTCCCCGCCCTTCTCGCTCACCCTCTCGGTGCTGCTCCTGGCGGGCAACAACGGCCTCATCACCAAGCAGCTCCTGGGCCTGCAGAATTTCTCCATCTATGGCCTCGGGGGCCTGGTGCTCGTGCAGACCATCGGCATGTTCCCCATCGCCTACCTGACCCTGGCCGGCGTGCTCCAGGCCCTGGACGCCACCTTGGAGGAGGCCGCCCTGGACCTGAACGCCGGGCGCTGGAAGGTGTTCTCCACGGTCACCCTGCCCTTGGCGGTTCCGGGCATCCTGTCGGCCTGGCTCCTCGTGTTCACCAACTCTTTAGCCGACTTCGCCAACCCGCTCCTCTTAGCCGGCAACTACCGCGTCCTTTCGGTGGAGGCCTACATCCAGGTGACAGGGCGTAACGACCTGGGCGGCGGTGCGGCGCTGTCGCTGCTCCTCCTCCTGCCGACCCTGACGGCTTTCTTCGTGCAGCGCAACTGGGTGGCCAAGCGCTCCTTCGTCACCGTCACCGGCAAGCCGAACCTGAAGCTCGTGGAGATCGCCTCGCCGGCGGTGAGGCGCGCGCTGGCCGCGGCCGTCTGGGCCATGGTCGCCTTCATCATCTCGCTCTACGGCACCATCGTAGCCGGCTGCTTCGTCAAGAACTGGGGCATCGACTATAGCTTCACCCTGGCCAACATCGGCGAGGCCCTCTCGCGCGGCCGCGAGGCGATACGCTCGACCGTGACGCTCTCGGCGGCGGCCACGCCGGTCGCCGGCCTCATCGCCATGGCGGCGGCCATGATCTTCGTGCGCAAGAGCTTCGCCGGCAAGCGCGTCCTCGAGGCCGTGATGATGACGCCCTTCGCGGTACCCGGCACGCTCCTAGGTATCTCGTACATCCTGGCCTTCAACAAGGCGCCGCTCCTCCTCGTGGGCACGGGCGCCATCATCGTCATTAACTACGTGATACGCGAGCTCCCGGTAGGCATCGAATCGGGCGTGGCCTCGCTCAGGCAGATCGACCCGTCCATCGAGGAGGCCGCCCGGGACTTGGGCGCGGACGAGGGCACGGTATTCAGGAGCATAGTCCTGCCGCTGGTGCGCCCGGCCTTCATCACGAGCATGTCGTACACCTTCGTGCGCTCTATGACCGCCGTCAGCGCGGTCATCTTCCTCATCTCCGCGCGCTGGTACCACATGACGGTGCTCATTTACAATTTCTCGGAGAACCTGCGCTTCGGCCTGGCCAGCGTGCTGGCCACGACCCTGATCATCATAGTCATGGGCGCCTTCGGCCTCATGCGGCTCCTGGTGCGCGACAGCGGGGCCTACGACAAGACGATTACGAGATAGGAGGAGAGCATGGCCAAGAACCCCGTGGCGGTCACCCTGGACCGCGTGACGCGCATATACAAGAACGTGAAGGGCCGCCCCGACGTGGTGGCGGTGAGGGAGTCCAGCTTCGAGGTCGCCCCCGGCGAGCTCGTCACCCTGCTCGGCCCCTCGGGCTGCGGCAAGACCACGACGCTGCGCATGATAGCCGGTTTCGACCTGCCCAGCTCGGGCTCCATCCGCATCGGCGGCGAGGACGTGAGCATGCTGCCGCCGAACAAGCGCGACACGGCGACCGTGTTCCAGAGCTACGGCCTCTTCCCCCACATGAACGTGGCGGAGAACGTGGGCTACGGCCTGCGCATCCGCAAGGTGGCCAAGGCTGAGATCGACGAAAGGGTGAAGCGCGCCCTGGCCCTGACGGGCCTGGCCGACTACGCCGAGCGCTCGCCGGGCCGCCTCTCAGGCGGCCAGCAGCAGCGCGTGGCCCTGGCGCGCAGCCTCGTCGTGGAGCCGGGCGTCCTCCTCCTCGATGAGCCGCTCTCCAACCTGGACGCGCTCCTGCGCGAGCAGATGCGCGTAGAGATCAGGCGCATCCAGAAGTCCTTAGGCATCACCGCCGTCTACGTCACCCACGACCGCGTCGAGGCCATGAGCCTCTCGGACCGGGTCATCGTGATGAAGGACGGGAGCATCATGCAGATCGGCAGCCCTAGCGCCATTTACGAAGACCCCGATTCCGTCTTCGTGGCCGGCTTCGTGGGCAAGGTGGCCTTCTTCCCGGTGGAGGTGAAGGGCCTCGAGGGCTCAGGCTGCGCCTGCGAGCTGCAGGGCAAGATCGTCAAGGCGGGGAAGCGCGCTCCCGGCGTGACCGGCCCGGGACCGGCGACCCTCATGGCCCGCCCCGAGTCGCTGCGCGTGGGCGAACCGGGCCAGGGCGTCGTGGACGGCACGGTGCGCCAGAACGTCTACCTAGGCTCCAGCGTCGAGAGCTTCATCGACACGCCCTACGGCGAGCTCCTGGTGCAGATCGACGATCCGGCGGGCCGCAAGATCGCTCCCGAGGGCAGCCGCGTCTCGGTCTCATTCAACGAGGCCCAGGTTCGCGCCTTACCCAACGACGGTAAATAAAAACGGGGAGCGCCGTGACCGTGGCGCCCCCCCGAGGGGTATAGACTTAATGCCCGGCGCAGCCGGGGCAGGAGGCGCAGGGGCTCGGTAGCCCGGCCGCCATGGCGCGATCCTCGCAGCTGCCTTCGGGCGCGGCGACCGCCGCCGGGCGGCCGGCGGCCGACTCGGCGGAGATCGGAAGAGCGTCGTGTAGGGAAAGAGGGGAGATCTCGGAGGTCGCCGTCTCATTAAAAAAAAAAACAGCAGAACAAAAATCCCTAACCGACGAGTGTACAACAGAGAGTACAGATAACATCAAGCGTTATACGAACGAACGCAAGTGCCAACAGCAAACCGCACCACTAATACAAG
>CALKWG010000304.1 GCA_938004315.1 uncultured Spirochaetaceae bacterium | reverse complement strand
AAAAGCTTTTCCGATCAAGCTCGGCGTTACGGGAGCCG
Organism: uncultured Spirochaetaceae bacterium; assembly: GCA_938004315.1. GTDB lineage: Bacteria > Spirochaetota > Spirochaetia > Treponematales > UBA12059 > DAIPLR01. The sequence goes on along the minus strand of CALKWG010000304.1, from coordinate 4,045 downwards.
AGGAGGATCCGCATAATATCCTCGATACCGGGGCCGCCCTCGCTCTCGTACTTGCTGCTAGGCGGCGTGCCGGTGACCTGGCAGAAGTCTTCCTGGGGGATGCGAAGGATCCCCCGGCCTTCTATACTACGCCGATCGAATCGCTCCACCACGAGCACGGTCGTATCCCCGAATCTCGTGATCTCGGACCGGGCGACGGAAAACCCAAGAGCGGCGGCTATTCGTCCGCACAGCCACTCGTTCTCAACTGAGCCCTGCATATCGAGGCCGAAGCCTCCTATCTTCCCGAGAGGCAACTTCATGATGTGAGTCGAGGGCGTCGATCCGTGAGGGACCATCCATCGCCCCTCGTGTTTGAGGAAAGCTGTCTTCTCCTGGGCGCCGGCCAGCGAGATCCGGAACTCTTCATCAAACGGACGGTCGCCTGTCCCAGGCGACGTGAGTCCCGAGAGGATACGGGCTATCTCGCCCTCGTCGACCTCCCGGCCCTCGACCGACCCGCCCGCTCCGGGCTCCTCGCCCTCGCGAAGAAGCTGGATGGCGCCGACGCAATCACGTCCCACCTCGGCGAGGAGGTCGAAGGAGGATAGCGATTTAGCTCCGAAGCGAGCCCTGATGCGTTGCCTGATCTCGGTGGAGTCGGGAAGTAGGTTGTCGAAGAAGGCGGCCACGACATCGCCACGATACGCATAACCCGAATCGGCTAGCGGTAACGAGAGCGAGAGCGGCCGTGACTCGGGTCTCGCGAGCCAGGATTCGTCATAGTTAAATTCGTGCCCGCCTCGGGCGTTGATCCGCCAGAGACCGACCTTGAGCCCATTGAGCCGGACCTCTAGCCGGCGTATTGCGGAGCCGCGCGCCATCTCACCACTCCTCAGCCGCGCTGTCGATTTCCTTGCTTTGATCCTCTCCCAGAATCTTACGGTCGATTACCAGCTCGAGGCTCAGGGCGGAAAGAAGCTTCAAGAGGCTGTCGATGGAGGCCGAACCAGGGCGGTTCTCGAGCGCCGAAATCGTCTTGGGAAGGAGGCCGACGAGCCGCCCTGCTTCCGCTTGGCTCAGGCCCTTGGCTTTTCTCGCGCTTCTGAGCGCATGGGAGAGCTGGGTAGCCGTCGAGATAAGGCGCATCATAATTCCTCCGGCCTTTGGAAATATACCCTAAGAGGTATAAAGCCAAAATATAACTCTTGGGGTACAATGATAGCATATACCTTTCGGGGTAAGAAAACAAGGCTATAAGCACGCTCAGCTGTGACCGTGACTACGGTCAGCTGCTCTCGATCACCGACCCGCGCGGCGCGCAAGGGCGGGCACGCGAGCGCTAGCCCGCCGTCGGGGTAGCTGTACTGCGAGGGAGAAACGCCAATACTGACTACGGCCTCGGCCTCGTCAGCGAAGGTACTTCTCGGTAATACTATGCATCGTGCCGTCCGCTATCAGCTTCTCGAGCTCCCGGTTGAAGGCGCCGACGAGATCCGGCGACACGGCCTTCTTGGAGAAGCCGAACACCGTGCCGCGGGAGTCGGGGCTGCGGATCTCGAACGGAGCTTCCTTAAGCTGCGCCGCCCGGCTTGAGACGGCTATCTCGTATTTGCCTACGATGCCGTTCACGATGATCGCGTCGAAGCGCTTGGCCGCCCCCATGGCCACGAGGCTGGGCATGTCGGGCGCTTCGAGCTTGCGTATCATCGCGTCGTCGGCGAAGGGCGCCGGGTAGAAGAAGCCGCGGACGGTCCCGACCGTCTTGCCGCGGAGCTCCTCCAGGCTTCGGGGCAAAAAAGCGCCGTCCGCGGGGACGTAGAAGTGGTAGGATACGTCGGTCCGATAGGGAAGCGACCAATAGAGGTACGCGCCGCGGTCGTCGCGTACGCTCAGGGTGGTGGTGAGCTGCGCCTCCCCGTTCTCGAGCATGAATAGCCCCCTAGAGAACGGTACCATGCTGATTCTGAGAGCGACGCCGATACGCTCGAGCGCTATGCGCGCTAGCTCGACGTCGATGCCGGGGCCGGCGGGATGGCCCTCCGGCATCACGTACGGCGGATACGGCGTATTGACCATCAGGAGCTCGCGCGGGAAGGCCTGGGCGTGGGCCGCGCAGGCGATGAGCGAAGCGACGAAGGCGAGCGCCGTCGAACGGCGAGCGGCTTGCACGTTCTTACCTCCCTTGTGAGCCTGAGTATACTATTCCCCACACCCATTCGGCGACAAGGCTGGCGCTCTCATCCAGGTCCGTCGCCAGGACGCCGCTCACCATGCCGTAGCCGTTCAGGTATGGGAGGAGCATCGCCGCGGCTCGCCCGACGGCCGGGGCATCGGCCTCGAGGCCGGCGAGCTCGGCCAAGCCGTCGCGAAGGATCAGCTCGACCTCCCGGTAGAAGGCGTCGAGCCTCTCGCCTAAGACCTCGCTCTCGGCGAAGCTAAAAAGAGAGCGAAAGAAGAGTATCTCCTCGTTGTCGGACTCCTCCCGCAGGATCTCGCGGATGAAGCCGCGCAGCGCGAGCAGGCCGCCGCCCCGCAGCTCGCCGAGGCCGGACAGGTAGGCTCGGTAACCTTCGACGAAGCCTTCCAGGATACCGTTTAGGAGTTCGGCGCGGTCCTTAAAATAGTATTGGACGTTGCTCAAGGACAGGCCAGCCGCCGCCGCGACCTTGCGCATAGAGAAGGCCCCGCTTCCTTCCGCGATGAGGACGTCGCGGGCGGCCTTGAGGATACGCCGCTTAGTTTCGTGCATGAAGCTAGTATACGCGCTCTTGACTCCTTAGGTCAAACGACCTATATTCAATTAGGTCGTTTGACCTAATTGAAGGGGGTGCATAATGGAACTACGCACGACGGGCTATGACCCGCGCTATAAGGGAAGCTGCGTCAGCTTGATAGGCGAGACCTGGGATCTAAGGCGGATACTGCCCGAGGCGCCGAAGCCCCGCATCATCGAGGAGCTTTTCTTTCGGGAAGCCACGCTCGACGTGAACCATGCCCAGCTCATCGTGGACGAGGCGGGCGAGGTTCACGGCTATCTATTCGGCATCATCTGGCGGGCGCCGCGCGGAGGCGTCGGGGCGGCGCTGCGCTCCGCAGGGGCCGTCCTCTGGGCCCTGGGGCGATTCCTGGCAGGCGAGCTCGGGCCTCGTAAGCGCGCCGTCGCGACGATCCGGAGTCTCCTAGGCATGTTGGGCTCGCTCGACGCCCTGCGTAGGGATGACGACGCCTACCTCAGCCTTTTTATCGTGCGATCTAGCCTACGCGGGCAGGGTTGGGGGAGGCGTCTCCTAGACGCCTATCGGGCCGAGGCGGCCGCCTACGGCTGCAAGCGCTTGTACCTGTGGACTGACAAGAGCTGCAACTACGGCTTCTACGAGCGCATGGGCTTTGAGCGGATCAAGGAGATCGAGTCGCCCTTCCTGGCCGAGTACGGCTCGGGGCCGAACGGCTTCGTCTACGCGCTCCCCGCGGACGAGGGCGTCGCCGGGGCCGCCGCGGTCTAGGCCGGACGGAATTAGGCCGGATCCGCCCCCGCGGCTTCGGCGACGCCTGGGGCCGCGGCTTCGCCGTTCGCTACGGACGCGGCTAGGCCGGCGGGCGCCAAGGCCAGCTCCGGGGCGCGTACGGTCATGGACAGGAGGGCGCCGGCCAGGCTGAGCGCGATGGATACGACGTAGCTCACGACATAGGTCCCGGTAAGGTCCCTGACGATGCCGCCCATGAGGGGCCCGAAAACGCCGCCCACGCCCCAGGCGGTAAGCATCATGCCGTAGTTTACGCCGAAATGCTTCATGCCGAAGTAGTCGGAGGTGGCCGCGGGGAAGAGCGAGAGCATGCCGCCGAAGGTGAAGCCGACCACCGATACGCCTATAATCATAGGGACCGAGCTGTCGATGAAGATGAAGAAGGCGAAGGTGACGACCTGGACGGCGAAGAGTATGAGGAGCGAGCGAAGCCGGCCGATCCAATCGCTGAAGAAGCCGCAAGCCAGCCGCCCGATGCAGTTGAACGCGGCGTAGAAGATGGGTAGGAGGAAGGGGCTGGCGATATGCGCCTGCTCGGT
>CALKWG010000303.1 GCA_938004315.1 uncultured Spirochaetaceae bacterium | reverse complement strand
TTAGCGACGAAGGCGCCTTCCGCGAGGCCGTGGCCGGCGCCTTGGCATCCGATAAGAAAAAGCGCGGCGGCGATATTTTATTCGCGCTGCCCTTCGCCCTCGGCGACGTGAGGATTACGTCTATAGACCTCGATAAAATCGCCGCATTCATACGGAGCTGCCCATGAACGAAACAGGCGTCATCTTCCGGGTCTCGGTCTTCGGCGAGAGCCACGGACCCGCCGTCGGCGTCGTCATAGACGGCGTCCCCCCCGGCTTGCCTATCGAAGCGGCGGACTTCGGGCCCGACCTGGCGAGGCGTAGGGCCGGCGCACCGGGCACCACGCCCCGCGCGGAGCCGGACGAGCCCGAGTTCCTCTCGGGCGTCTTCCGCGGCCGCGCTACCGGCACGCCTATAGCCGTCGTCTTTAAGAACCGCGATACCCGTTCGGCCGACTATGAGGCCTTCCGGGCCATACCCAGGCCCGGCCATGCGGACTTCGCCGGGCGCCTACGCTACGGCGGCTTCGAGGACCCGCGGGGCTCGGGGCATTTCTCGGGCCGCGTCACGGCCGGGGTCGTGGCCGCCGGCGTCATAGCCAAGAAGATACTGGCCCCCGCCGCGCTCTCTTCGAGGATACTGGAGGCGGGCGGCTCATCCGACGTAGGGGCGGCCGTCGCCGCCGCGGCCGCGGAGGGCGATTCGGTCGGCGCCCTGGTGGAGCTCCGCGCGGAGGGCCTTACGCCCGGCTTAGGCGAGCCCTTCTGGGGCGCTTTGGAGAGCCGCGTCGCCGCCGCCCTCTTCGCCGTGCCGGGCGTACGAGGGGTGGAGTTCGGCGACGGCTTCGCCGCCGCCCGCATGCGCGGCAGCGAGCATAACGACCCCATAATCGGCCCCGACGGCAGGACGGCCAAGAACGGCTCGGGCGGCGTGAACGGCGGCGTCAGCAACGGCAACGAGCTCGTCGCCAGGGTCGCCTTCAAGCCCGCCTCGAGCATAGCCAAGCCGCAGCGGAGCTACGATTTCGAGAAAGGCGCCATGGCGGAGCTGCGGGGCGAGGGCAGGCACGACGCCTGCATCGCCCTGCGCGGCGCGGTGGCGCTCGAGGCGGCCATGGCCATAGCCCTGGCCGACCTGGCCCTGCTCGCGGCGGCCCGGGGCTTCGGCCCCGCCGCCGCGGCGACGGGAGCCGGCGCGCCCGGCGCCGGCGGCGACTCAACGAACAGGTAAAGGAAATATTATGGATTTACGAACGCTCCGAACGGAGATAGACCGCATCGACGCGCGCATCGTGGGGCTCCTCTCGGAGCGCATGGAACGTGCAGCCCTGACCCGCCGCTTCAAGGCCGAGGTCGCCGACGGCGGCCGCGAGGAGGCCGTGCTGGCCGGCGTGCGGGCCAAGGCCTCGGGCCTGGCGTCGCCCGACTTCATAGCCGAGCTCTACGGCCAGGTCATGGCCGAGAGCCGCCGGGTCCAGGGCCTGGGCCGGCCGCTCGTCGGCTTCCAGGGGGAGCGCGGGGCCTACGGCGACGCCGCGACGCGGGCATGGCTCGAAGGGGCCGCGCCCATCCCCTGCAAGGAATTCCAGGACGTCTTCGACGGCGTCGCCGGCGGCTGGCTGGACTACGGCCTGGTACCCGTGGAGAACACGCTCGGCGGCACCGTGGGCCAGGTCAACTCCATCCTGGTCGAGAGCGGCCTGCGCGTCGTCGGCGCCGTGGACCTGCCGGTCGAGCACTGCCTCCTGGCGCTACCGGGCCAGGACCACCGCGACATTCGCTACGTCTACTCCCATCCCCAGGCCCTGGCGCAGTGCCGCCGTTTCCTCGAGCGCAACCGCCTGGACGGCGTCTCGCATTACGATACGGCGGGATCGGCGCGCATGCTGGCCGAGGAGCGGCCCCGCGCGTCGGCCGCGATCGCGAGCCGCTACGCCGGCGAGATCTACGGCCTGGAGATCATCAAGGAGGGCATACAGGACGCCTCGCAGAACCGCACCCGCTTCTTCGCCCTGGCCAAGGGCGTCGGGGCGCCGACGCCTCCGGGCCGCGCCGACGCGCCGACTAGGCGCAAGTGCTCGGCCGTTTTCTTCAGCGACGACAAGGCCGGGACGCTCTTCGGCATGCTCGAGCTCTTCGCCAGGCGAGGCATCAACCTGACGCGCATCGAATCGGCGCCGTACCGGCCCGGCGATTACGCCATATTCCTGGACTTCGACGGGGACGAGGGCGAGCCCAGCGTAGCCGAGGCCTTGGCGGAGGCGGCGAGGCGTGCGCCTGACTTCAGGCTCCTAGGCTGCTACGACGAACTGAGGGTAAGGCCGTGAGGATAGCGATCTTAGGCGCCGGGCGCATGGGCTCCTGGCTGGCGCGCGCCCTGGCCAAGGCCGGCCGCGAGGTCGGCCTCGTCGAACCCGATAGGGAGCGGCTGTCGGCGGCGGCCGCCAGCGTTGCGCCCGGCGCGGCCGGCTCCATACGGGCGCTCGGCGGGCTTTCGGGCCCGGACGGGCTCGAAGGCTTCGGGCCCGGGCTCTGCGTCAACTGCGTACCGCTCGGCGCGACCGAGGCGGCCTTCGACGAGGCGCTTAGTTTCCTGCCGCCGGGCTGCATGCTCGCCGACCTCGCCTCCGTAAAGGGCGGGCTCTCCGCGTACTACGCCGCCCTCGGCCGCCCCTTCGTCTCCACGCACCCCATGTTCGGCCCGACCCACGCCGACGAGAACGACCTGTCCGGCCAGAACGCCGTGCTCATCGCCGAGTCATGCGCCGAAGGCAAGGCGCTCTTCGCATCGCTCTACGAGAGCCTGGGCGTACGCGTCTATGAGGAGAGCTTCGAGGAGCACGACGCGACCGTCGCCTACTCGCTGGCCACGCCCTTCGCCTCGACCCTGGTCTTCGCCGCCTGCATGAAGGAGCTGGACGCGCCGGGCACGACCTTCCGTAAGCACCTGGAGATAGCGCGTAGCCTCCTCTCGGAGGACGACTCCCTGGTCGCCGAGATCCTCTTCAACCCGCGGACCGTGCGCCAGCTCGAGCTCATCAACTCGCGGCTCTCGTACCTGAGCCATATCATCAAGGACCGCGACCGCGAGGAGATGGGCAAATTCCTAGCCGGGCTGCG
>CALKWG010000302.1 GCA_938004315.1 uncultured Spirochaetaceae bacterium | reverse complement strand
TAGAGTACGTAGCGGCCGTCGGGGCGCGCCGCCCGTCCGTTAAGCTCGTATACCCGTTCAGGCTCTACCATAGCTCATCCTTGAATAAAACTATCGGTATAGTATACAGTTATTCCATGCACGACATAGCCCGCATCCGCAATTTTTGCATTATCGCGCACATAGACCATGGTAAGTCGACGCTCGCCGATCGCTTCATCGAGCGCGCGCGCATCGTGGACGAGCGCAAGCTCCAGAACCAGATGTTGGACAACATGGATATCGAGCGGGAGCGCGGCATCACCATCAAGAGCCAGGCGGTGGCCCTGCAGTACACGGCCAAGGACGGCCACGACTACACCCTCAACCTCGTCGACACGCCCGGGCACGTCGATTTCTCCTACGAAGTCTCGCGCGCCATCAACTCCTGCGAAGGCGCCATACTCTTAGTCGACGCGACCCAGGGCGTCGAGGCCCAGACCTTGTCGAACATGTACATGGCCCTCGAGCACGACCTGGAGATCCTGCCGGTCATCAACAAGATCGATATGCCGGCGGCCAACATCGACGACGCCCGCCACCAGATCAGCCACGACCTGGGCCTGGACGGCGACGAGGCTCTCTGCGTCTCGGGCAAGATGGGCATAGGCATCGACGAGCTTTTCGAGGCCATCGTGGAGCGCGTCCCCGAGCCCAAAGGAAGCGTGGACGCGCCGCTACGGGCCCTGACCTTCGATAGCCACTACGACCCCTACCGAGGCGTCATCGTGCATATGCGGCTCTTCGACGGCGTCGTCAAGCCGGGCATGAAGATACGCTTCATGCACAACGACGCCGAGTACGAGGTGGAGGAGACCGGCGTCTTCAAGATGGGCCTGGCCAAGACCCCCGGCCTGTCCGCCGGCGAGGTCGGCTACATCATCGCCGGCATCAAGACCGTCTCCGACGTGCGCGTCGGCGACACGGTGACCGGCGCCGATAGGCCGGCCGCCGCGCCGCTGCCTGGCTTCAAGGAGGTGAAGCCGGTCGTCTACTCGTCCATCTATCCCATGGACAGCGCCGAGTACGACGAGCTCAAGGTAGCCATGGAGAAGCTCAAGCTGAACGACGCCTCGCTCATCTACGAAAAGGACAACTCGGCCGCCTTGGGCTTCGGCTTCCGCTGCGGCTTCCTAGGCATGCTGCATCTCGAGGTGGTGCAGGAGCGCCTGGAGCGCGAGTACGACCAGGCGATCATCATGACCGCGCCTAGCGTCCGCTACCGGCTGACCATGACCCGCGGCGGCGGCCAGGTCGTCATCGACAATCCCGCCGATTACCCCGACCCATCCCAGATAGAGGCGGCCGAAGAGCCCTATATCAAGGCGCAGATCATCACGCCCACGACCTATATCGGCAACCTCATCACGCTGTGCATCAATAAGCGAGGCGTGCAGACCGGCTTTACCCACCTGGACGAGAAGCGCGTCGAGCTGACCTTCGAGATGCCGCTAGCCGAGGTGCTCTTCGATTTCTACGACAAGCTTAAAAGCACCAGCCGCGGCTACGCCAGCTTCGATTACGAGATCGTCGATTATCGGCCCACGGAGTTGGCCAAGCTCGACATCCTCATCAACGGCAAGCCCGTGGACGCACTGGCCCAGCTGGTCTTCAAGCCCAACGCCTACGATCGCGGCCGCAAGGTCTGCGAACGCCTGAAGGATTCCATGGACCGCCAGCAGTTCAAGATCGCCATACAGGCGGCCATCGGCGGCTCCATCGTAGCCCGCGAGACCGTGAACCCGGTGCGTAAGGACGTGCTCGCCAAGTGCTACGGCGGCGACATCACGCGCAAGCGCAAGCTCCTCGAGAAGCAGAAGGAGGGCAAGAAGCGCATGAAGATGATAGGCGACGTCGAGCTCACCCAAGAGTCGTTCATGGCGGTGCTGCGCGAGAACGAGGACGACGACAAGCGTAATTAAGGGGCCTAGCGCCCCTCGGCCATGGCCAAGGCCGAAGCCAAGCGGGCCTCCCAGTAGGCGCCCTCGGCCGCCAGCCGCTTAAGCGCGTCCAGCTCCAAGGCCTCGACCCGTTCGGGGTCGGGGAAATGTGCGTACATGTAGTCGCAGGCGATGATCAGTTCGCGGAGCCTCGACTCGGGCGAACCGTCGCCCGCCGGCGTTCCGGCGCACGCCGACGTTCCGTCGCCCGCCGGCGTTCCGTCGCCCGCCGACGTCCCGTCGCCCGTCGGGATCCGCGCTTCCGTAGCGCTTCGCTCGGGCTCGTCCCCCCGCAGGGCCGCGCGTAGGATTCGCGAGAGCCTCAGCTCCTCCGACAAGAAAGCCCTCGCCCGCTCCGCCCAGTCGCGCGCGGACGCTCCCGAGGAGTCTTCCGGGCCGCCGCCCGGCGCGTCGCGGCTATCCGAGGCGACCGCCATGGCTAAGGCGGCCTCGTTAAAATCGACGGGCCTCGCCGGCAAGCGGGCGCCTCGGCCGTCCCTGAGGTCGTAGGCCGAGCAGCCGGGGCTTAAGCCGCGCTCGTTGAGCTCGCGGGCCGCCAGGCCGGCGTAGAGCTTGAGCGCCGGGTCGGTGAGCAGCCGGGGCTCAGCCTCCGCGACACGGCCCGCGTGGATAGCCCCGCGGTCGGCGGCGCGGAGGCGCTCTACGCCCGGCCCGAAGCTAATTTTCCATCTTGAGTTATACTTGTATAATCTTGTTTCCTGTCTTCGTTCGGCCAGGTCCACGGGGCTGCCCGAGCAATGGCTGCGCCCGGCCGGGTAGGCGAAGTCCAGGCCGGCGACGAAGACGGGGCCGCGGTAGCGCCCGACCGCCAGGCGCAGGGCGAGCACGCCGACCGAACCTAAGGGCGGTAGCGGCTCGATCGGCAGGCCCGCGGCGGCCAGGCGGTCCAGGAAGCCGCAATCGGTCCAACGGCTGGACAGGAGCCGCAGGGAGCCGGATAGGGCCCGGTAGCTGGAGGGGTGCGCGCTCAGGTCCAGGTACGCCGTCGGCCCGCGAGCTGCCGCCGGCATGGGCAGGAAGTCGCCGACGTTATAGACCTGGGCCTCGAGGCAGACTACCGCGTCGACGCGCACGCCCGCCCTAGAGAGGGCGCCGGCGGCCGTATCGCAGGCGAGTATGCGGACGCCTTCGCCCAGGCCGCGTAGGAAGGGCAGGGCGACGTCTAGCGAGGGGCCGGCGCCGCAGACCACGACCGGAGCCTCGTCGCGGAGCTTCGATCCGCCCGGCCCCCCCGGCCCTCGGCCGTTCGATGGCCGCGCCTCGACCCGGGACCAGTCCATGGCGCCGAGGTTGGCGATGCAGTTCTTGGTCCAGAGCCGGCCCATGCGCGCCATCGACACGCGGTTCCGCCAATGGATGGAAAGGTCCTCGGCGAGGCTGCGGACGAGGAGGGCGTAGAAATCCTCGCGTAGCCTATAGCCTTGGCTGAGCCGGAGCTCCTCCACGCGGCGATGGCGGCCCAGGCGTCGGGCCGCCGCGGCCGCCGCGGCCGCCGAGGCCGTCGCTATGAAGGCGAAGCGCGGGTGGGGCTTAAGCGCCTCGACGTACGGCCGGCTCAAGGCCGCCAGCTCGGGCTCGGCCTCCACGGCCAAGACCGCGGAGCTCGCGGGCAGCCGCGCGAGCAGGGTTTCGAAGCCGTAGCCCAGGCAGGGCGACGGCGCAAGGTAGAGGGTATCGGGTTTTAAGGGCAGTTCGGCTGCGGCGCGCTCGGCGGCGGCCCGCGGCGCGTAGCGGGAATAGAGCCAGAGCGAGCCTGAGGATACGGAAAGGCCCCCGGCAGTCGCGACGATGCGGGGGCCCCGTTCCATACGGCTAGCGTCTTAGTTGGCGGCGAATACCTTGACGAAGGTATCCAGGAAGGTATCCTTGAGGCGGGCGTCGGCCATGATGGAGCTCGCCAGGTCGCGGCTCAGGGCTTCCTGCAGGACGCCCGGGTAGTACGCCTCGATGAGGGCCACCGCGCTCTCGTCGGCGCGCGCGGCCTCGGTGACGCGGAGCAGGATGACGTTCTCGCCGATAACCAGAGGCTCCGAAACCTTGCTCGGCTCGAGCTTGAAGACCGTCTCGAAGAAGCGCTCGTCCCGCTCGGCGCCGGAGAGCTCGGGCGCCGCCTCGGTATTCAGCCCGCCGATGAGCGAGAAGTAGCCCAGGTCCAGGGCGTTGCCGAAGTTGATGGGGAAGGCGGGGACGGCCCTGAACTGGCGCCCGGCTGCCGCGGCCTTGTCGGCCAGCTCGCCGGGGGCCGCGGCGAAGTCGCGGGCGGCCTTCAGGGCGAAGTCCTCGATGAGGCCCTTTTCAAAGCTGTTGATGTAGTCGCCCGCGCTGCGCAGGAGCTCGGCGGAGGCGAAGTCGGGAGCCTGGGCGGCTTCGTTGGCGCGGTAGAAGACCCAGGAGCCGGAGGGCGTCTCGTAGAGCTCGGATACCTCGCCGGCCCCCAGGGCGGCGACGGCGTCTAACGCCGCAGCGTCCTTGAAGTCGGCGCGTAGCTCCCAGGCGAAACGTGCGCCCATGTCGCCGGCGCGGGTGGCGAACTGGTCCTTAGAATGGTTCCTGGCGGCGTCCTCGAAGGAGAGCGCGCCGGAGCGTACGCGGGAGAGGATGTCGCGCGCCTCGCGCTGGCCGGAGCCGACGGTGATCTTGGACAGCGACAGGCGGCGGAAGAGCGCGTCGTTGGCGCGGGCGAAGTCCAGCCGGGCGGAATCGGGGTAGCCTGCGAAGGGGAAGGCGACGTACTCGATCGCGCGCTCGTCCATGGCCATGGCCTTGATGAAGTCGGTCTCGCCCTTGCTCGGCGCTACCGCGACGGTATCGGCGACGAAGCGCTGCTTCATGGCGGATTCGCGGATGTCGGCGCGGACCTGGGACTTGAAGCTGGCGCTGGCCTCGCGGAAGAGCCGCCGCGAGAAGGCGCCGTTCTCCACGAAGGCGGGATGGCTAGCCATGCTCGAATCGAGGAAGGAATCGCTGGCCGAAAGGCCTCCCTGCTTCGCGAAGCCCAGGAGGGCCATGTGTATGGCGGTGTTCTCGAAGGCGCGGCGCCACACCTGGTAGGCGAAGAACTGGTCGCCGGTATCGCTGTAGCCCTGGGCCTCGAGCTGCCCCTTGACCTCCTGCACCTGCTTGGCGAAGTAGCTGCCTTGGGCGAAGGCTATGGGCTTGCCGTCCCAAGAGCCGAAATTCAGGCCGCCGTCACCCATGGCGCCCGAACCCAAGGACGGGGCGACGACGAAGGCGATAACCGTGATGACCAATATGGCTATGGTACCGAAGTATACGAGCGGATTGGAGTGGCGAGGCTTGACCGCGCCCTGGGCGCTCGTCTGCGGCTGCTTACTGTTCCTGGATGCCATCGAAACCTTCCTGATCGACCAAATATGTGGATATGCGCCGTCCGGGCTTCTCGCCGCGGGCGCCGCGTGGATTCAGCATAAAGCGCTGAAAACCATAGCATGGCGGATACCGAGTGTCAATGAAGCCGTCGTTTCGCCCGTCGGCGCGTCGCCTGCTCGCCCAGGCGCGGCCCTAGACCGAGAAGGCGAAGGCGTGCTTGTCGGCGCGCTTGACGCTATACATGGCGGCGTCGGCCTTGTTGATCAGCTCGTCCAAGGACTTGCCGTCGTCCGGATACACGGCGATGCCCATGGAGAACGAGAAGGATCGCGTATGGCCCGAGAAGGACAGCGGCTGCGAGCAGCCTTCGACGAGCTTATGCGCCGCCGCCTCGATGTCGGCCCGCTCGTGGACGTTGGTCAGCACGGCGACGAATTCGTCCCCGCCGACGCGGGCTACGATATCCGAGGCGCGCAGGAGCGACCTAAGCCGCTCGGACATGGCGACCAAGGCTGCGTCGCCGGCGGCGTGGCCGTAGAGGTCGTTGACCGGCTTGAAATCGTCCAGGTCGATGAAGGCGATGCCCAACCTGCCGCCGGTGCGCCTAGCTCCTTCGAGCGCTTTATGCGTCAGCTCGAAGAGCAGGCGACGGTTCGGCAGGCCCGTCAGCGTGTCGTGGTTGGCCAGGTGGCTGATCTTGAGCGTCGCCCGCTCGAGCCGCCGCTTCTCGTCCGACAGGGCCTGGTTCAGGGTCTGCAGCCTGTCGTGGATGAGCGAATTCTCCACGGCTATGGCCACGTAGGGCGCTAGGGCCTCGAGCAGGGTCAAATCGTCCGCCTTATACGCGTCCCGGTCGGCGTGCTGGATCATGAGGCAACCGAGGATGCGATCCTCGATAAGCAGGGGCAACGCGACGATGGACTGGGCGGGGGAGCCGAAAGTTTTGGACGGCTGAGTCAAGTACTTGCCGTATTCCGCGTCCTTGTGGCGTATCAAGACAGGCTTCTTGTTGCGATAGGCCCAGGCGGTGAACGAGTTCTCCGCGTCGACCCCTACCTTGCGGCCGAACTTGAGGACGCCGTCTTCGTAGAAATCCTTATAGACCAGGAGACCCTCGTCCTCGTCGTAGAGCGCCAGGCCGAAGAAGTCGAAGCGAACGAGCTTCCGTAGGCTTTCAAGCAGGGTGAAGAAGAGCGATTTGTAGTTGAGGCTCGCCGTGACCTTCCGCCCGATCTCCGATATAGAGACGATCTGGGCGTTGATGCGCTCGAGGGCGTCGGTCTTCTCCTTGAGCTCAGTGTTCTTCAGGCGATAGATCTCGGCTTCCTGCTGCGCGCGCTCGATCTCCGCCTGAATCTGTATGCTACGGACCTTTTGGGCCGTATCCTCCCGTATAACCTCGGTCTTAAAGTGGGAGAATTTCTTGTACGCGGCCAAGGCGGCCTTATAGTCGCCTAAAGATTCCTGCACCCGGGCCATGATCTCATAACCGCGGTGCAGCTTGCTCTTCGCGTTGAGGCTCTCGCATAGCTCTACGGCGGCCTCGAGCTGCACGAGCGCCTCGGCCGACCGGCCCCGTTCCTCGAGGAGCTCGCCGTAGCCTATGAGCAGCTGGGCGCGCAGGCGCGGGCTCTCGGTTTGGGTCGCGAGCTCTATGGCCTCTTGGAGGTGACCTTCGGCCTCCTCGTAGCGCTCCTCGGCGGTGGCTATCCTGGCTAGCACTTCCTTTACTTCCGCGGCGTTGACGTAGCCCTGGGCGGCCATGGTCGTCACATAGGCTTTGTCGGCGAATTCTTTGGCCAGCGTGAAATTGCCTAAATCGAGGAAGGCTTGCCCGGTATTGAGGAGTATGACCGTAGCCAACTCCGCGTCGGTATCGGGGCCCTGCATCTCGTAGGCCTTGAGGAGGTAATCCAGGGCCTCTTTAGGGTTGGATAGGCTCAGGCATAGCTCGCCGATGTTGGTCATGGCGACGAGCTCGCGATAGGAGAGGCCGGCCTTCCTCGCGCGCTCGAGGCTCTGGGTGTAGTAGTCCACCGCCTTATCGAGCCTTGAAATCTCATGGTGGTAGGCCCCGAGGGCGTTCAGGGCCTTGCAGGCGCCTTCGGCTTCGCCCAGCTCGTCATAGCCTGAGAGGGCTTTGGTGAAGGCGGAGAAGGATTCTCCGAGCTTGGATAAGTGGTACTCGCACCAGCCTATATTGAGGAAGGCGTCGGCCGTGCCCTTGGCGTAGCGTATGGATTTGGCTCTAGCCAGCGCGGCATGGCTCCGTTTCAGGGCGTCGGCTGGCCTGGCCAGGAGCTCGTCCCAGGCCTTGGCGTTCTCGTTGTCTATCGCGCGCCGCTCGTCCTCGTCGCCGACCTTGGATACGCGGGCTACCATCGCGCTTCGTCCCCGGCCTCCGGGCCGTAATCGGGGTCGAAGCTCGCCAGGTACTCGAGGGCCTCGCTCGCCGATTCCTGAACGTGCTCATACCAGATGGTATACAGCTCGTTCTGGATGGCGCTGGGAAAGGGCGCGCCTTCGAGGTCGCTGATGAGTTGCTTGATGATGACGAAACCCTTTTCGTCCATGCCCGCCGTTTCCTTCTGGCCTTTGTCGATACGATTCCAGTACATTCTAACGCGAGCGACTAAAAAAATAAAGCGCGGTTCGCCTTCGGCTTATCCGCGGCGGTTTTAAGGAGGAATCGGCGATGGCTATCGTGACGGAAACCGGGGACGAGGGCCTAACGGGCCTGTGGTCGGGCGAGCGCGTGCGTAAGGACGACCTGCGGGTGGAGGCCTACGGGACGGTCGACGAGCTCGACTCGTTCATAGGGGAGGCCAAGCACTACGTCAAGCTAGCCGAGACGCGCCGTATCCTCGACGAGGTTCAAAAGGACCTCTTCCGGGTCGCGGGGCACCTGGCGACGCGGACGGGCTCCTACGTCGAGCCGGTCGTTCAGGCCGACGCCGATAGGCTTAAGGCCTACGTCGAGCGTTTCGAGGCCGAGCTCGGCCTGAGCGGCTTCGTCGTGCCCGGGGAGACGGCGCAGTCGGCCAAGCTCGACGTGGCGCGCACGGTGTGCAGGCGGGCAGATCGGAAGAGCGTCGTGTAGGGAAAGAGTGTAGATCTAGGGGGTCGCCG
>CALKWG010000301.1 GCA_938004315.1 uncultured Spirochaetaceae bacterium | reverse complement strand
GCACCTTGAGCCAGTAGGCCTTGCCGGCGCTCGAGATGAACATGATGTAGTCGTGGGTGTTGGCGATGAAGATCTGCTCGATGAAGTCCTCGTCCATGAGCGAGGTGGAGTTTGAGCCCTTCCCTCCCCGCCCCTGGCTGCGATAGGCGCTCACCGCCACGCGCTTGATGAAGCCCTTGTTGGAGATGAGGATGACCATCTCCTCGCGTTTGATCAGGTCCTCGATATTGATCGCCTCGACCTCGTCGGCGACGATCTCGGTGCGCCGCTCGTCGCCGTACTTATCGGCTATGACGCGTGTCTCGTCCTTGATGACCCCCAGGATCTTCTGCGGATGCGCGAGGAGATCCTTGTAGTAGGCGATCTTGGCCTGGATCTCCGCGAGCTCGGCGCGGAGCTTCTCGATCTCTAGGCTCGTGAGGCGGCCGAGCCGCATGTCGACGATGGCCTGGGACTGGATCTCGCTCAGGGCGAAGCGCTCCATGAGGGCGCGCTTGGCCGCGTCGACGTTGGCGCTAGCCTTGATGATGCGTACCACCTCGTCGATGTTCTCGATGGCGACGACGAGGCCTTCCAGGATATGGGCGCGCTCCTCGGCCTTGCGGAGCTCGTACTTGGTGCGCCTGGTGACCACCTCGACGCGGTGGTCCACGAAGCACTTGATCAGGTCCTTGACCGAAAGGAGCTTGGGCCGGCCGCCCACCAGCGCCAGGTTGATGACGCCGAAGGTGCTCTGCAGGGGGGTGTGCGCGAAGAGCTTATTCAAGATGAGCTTGGTCACCGCGCCGCGCTTGAGCTCGATCACGACGCGCATGCCCTGGCGGTCCGACTCGTCGCGGACGTCGGCGATGCCCTCGATGACCTTGTCGCGTATGAGGTCGGCGATCTTGATGATCAGGTTGGCCTTGTTCACGGCGTACGGGATCTCCGTGAACACGATCTGCTCCTTGCCGCCCTTCATGGTCTCTATCATGAAGCGGCCGCGTACCGTTAACTTTCCTTTACCGGTTAGATAGGCCTCGCGTATGCCGCGGCGCCCGAATATGATGCCGCCGGTGGGGAAGTCCGGGCCCGGCAGGTGCCTCATAAGGCCGTCGGGGCCGATCTCCGGGTCGTCGATGTAGGCGGCCACGGCGTCGGTCACCTCGCGCAGGTTGTGCGGGGCCATGTTGGTGGCCATGCCCACGGCGATGCCCGAGGAGCCGTTGACGAGGAGGTTCGGGAAGGCCGCAGGCAGGACCGTAGGCTCGGTCAGGCTGTCGTCGTAGTTGGGCGCGAAGTCGACGGTCTCCTTCTCCAGGTCGGCGAGGAGCTCGTCGCCCAGCTTGGAGAGCTTGGCCTCGGTGTAGCGGCTGGCGGCCGGCGGGTCGCCGTCCACCGAGCCGAAGTTGCCCTGGCCGTGCACCAGGGGATAGCGCAGGCTGAAGTCCTGGGCCATACGCACGAGGGCGTCGTAGAGCGAGAGGTCGCCGTGGGGGTGGTACTTACCCATGGCGTCGCCGGTAATGCGCGCGCTCTTCTTGGTGGCGGCCGAGGGCTTCAGGCCCAGCTCGTCCATCGCGTACAGGAGGCGCCTATGCACGGGCTTTAAGCCGTCGCGGGCGTCGGGAAGGGCGCGGGCGACGATGACGCTCATCGCGTAGTTGAGGTAGGCGGTCTTCACCTCCTCCTCGATGGGTACGGGTATGACTCTGCCGGTAAGTTCTGCCATGCTACACGTCCAGGTTGGAGACCGCCAGGGCGTTCTCCTCGATGAATTGACGGCGAGGCTCGACCTGCTCGCCCATCAGGGTGGTGAAGACGTTCTCGGCCTCGACCGCGTCCTCCATCTGTATCTGCATGATGTTGCGCCGGGCGGGATCCATGGTGGTCTCCCAGAGCTGCTCGGGGTTCATCTCGCCCAAACCCTTGTAGCGCTGCACCTGCAGCTTCTCCGGATCCTTGCCGCTCTCCTTGAAGATCCTGTCCTTCTCCGCGTCGTCATAGGCGTACTGGATCTTCTTGTCGATGACGATCTTGTAGAGCGGCGGCATGGCCAGGTAGACGTGGCCGCGCTCCAGGAGCGGCGTCATGTAGCGGTAGAAGAAGGTCAGGAGCAGGGTGCGAATATGGCTGCCGTCGACGTCGGCGTCGGCCATGATGATCACCTTATGGTAGCGCAGCTTGGATAGGTCGAAGTCCGCGCCGATGCCGCAGCCTAAGGACTGGATGATGGGCTGGAGCTTGTCGTTCCCGATCACCTTGTCGATGCGGGTCTTCTCCACGTTCATCATCTTGCCCCAGAGCGGCAGGATGGCCTGGATGGTGCGATCGCGACCGCCCTTGGCCGAGCCGCCGGCCGAGTCGCCCTCCACGATGTAGATCTCGCACTTGGAGGGGTCCTTCTCGGAGCAGTCGGCCAGCTTGCCCGGGAGGCCCGAGCTCTCCAGCACCGACTTGCGGCGCGTCAACTCGCGCGCCTGGCGGGCGGCGATGCGCGCCTTGGCGGCCAGGACCGACTTCTCTATGAGCTTGTCGATCACCTCGGGATGGGTCTCGAAGAAGAAGAGGAGCTGGTCGTTACAGAGCGTGTCGACGATGCCCTTGACCTCGGTGTTCCCGAGCTTGGTCTTGGTCTGGCCCTCGAACTGAGGGTTGGGCACCTTGACCGAGAGCACGGCGGTCAGGCCCTCGCGGACGTCGTCGCCGGAGAGCGTATCGTCCAGCTTCTTCCCGGCCTTTGACTTCTTCAGGTACTCGTTCAGGATGCGCGTCAGGGCGCTCTTAAAGCCCACCAGGTGGGTGCCGCCCTCGCGGGTATTGATGCCGTTGACGAAGCTGAACATGGACTCGTTGAAGGAGTCGTTGTACTGGATGCCGACCTCGACCTCTACGTCGTCGCGCGTCCCGCAGAAGTAGATGGGCTCCTTATGCAGGACCGTCTTGTTCTTGTTGAGGTACTCGACGAACTCCCGTAGGCCGCCGTCGAACTTGAACTCGTGCACCTTGGGCGTAGACAGGCGCTCGTCCGAGAGCACGATGACGAGTCCCTTATTCAGGAAGGCCAGCTCGCGCAGGCGGTTGGACAGGACGTCGAAGCTATAGACGGTCGACTCGAAAATCGTAGGGTCGGCGGCGAAGCGCACTACGGTACCGCGGAAATCGGTCGTCCCGTTCTGCTTGACCGGCTCCTCGGGTATGCCGGTCTTATAACGCTGGACGTGGGTCTTACCGTCCTGGTGGACGGTCACCTCGCACCAGCTGGAGAGCGCGTTGACGACCGAGACGCCCACGCCATGCAGGCCGCCGGAGACCTTATAGGTGTTCTTGTCGAACTTGCCGCCGGCGTGCAGGCGGGTCATGACGAGCTCGAGGGCGCTCACCTTCTCTACCGGATGGATGCCCGTAGGGATGCCGCGTCCGTTATCCGTGACCCTGACCACGTCGTTCTTCTCAAGGACGACGTCGATACGGGTACAATGGCCGGCGAAGGCTTCGTCGATGGCGTTGTCCACCACCTCGTAGACCAGGTGATGAAGGCCGTCTAATCCGGTAGACCCGATGTACATGCCGGGTCGTTTGCGCACCGCTTCCAGGCCCTTGAGCACCTGGATACTATTGGCTGAATAGTTCGATTCCATTGTCTAATCCGTGGAAGTAAGCTGGATGGGGCTGGGCGGGCTAGGAAGGCGGCCGCGTGCGGCGCGCCGCATAGCCCCGTTCGGCCGATTTTCGACGGGGCAGTATATCCCCGACGGGCATAAAAGTAAAGAACGCACTACTATAGAGGAGAGCTCCTTTCCCCTAGCGATGTGAATAAGTTGTGCAAAAACACCTAAGCATATATAGAGCAATGAATAGCGTTTTTTGGAACAAAAGACTCAGCTTTATAGAATTTCAGATGTAAGCTGCTATGTGTTTCTGTAATAAGAATTTATAGAATTCTACTACACGCAAATTTGCTAGAATTCCGTGAATTTGCCCGCTTGTATGAATTTCTAGGAGTGCTATACTCAGCCCTGCGCTTCTGATACATTGTGGAAAACTTGTTGGCAGCTTGTAGCCGGTCGGAGCATAACGATAATGAGCGAATGGGATTACCGAGTATTCTGGGATGAGGCGATGAGCCAATTCTCGCATGAGCTCAGCGAGCAGGAATACTCCATGTGGTTCAACATCGCCTATGATTCCTCCAGCCATGACCAGATACGCGTCCGGGTACCCAGCGCCTTTTACCGCGATCAAATCTCCAAGACCTACCAGCACCAGATAGAGGCCAAACTTTTCGATCTGTCGGGCAAGCATCTGCGGCTCGAGTTCGTGGTGGCCAAGCCGAGCCTGCACGCGGCTCAAGCTAACCATGGAAATCAGGCCGCCTATGCGACGCAGGGGCACGGCGCTCCGGGGCATGCCGCCCTAGCCCAACCGGAGGCTCGCGTAGCCGTCAAGGCGCCGGTCCTGCAAGAAACGGCCAAGCCGGCCGCCCCGCGGGAGAAGCATCCCCAGCTACAGCTCGACCTGACTTTCTCCAACTACGTGATCTCTGAGAACAACGCCTTCGCCGCCAACGCGGCCAAGGCCATAGCGTCCAACCCCGGCCAGGCCTACAACCCCTTCCTGATTTACGGCGGCGTCGGCCTGGGCAAGACGCACCTTATGCAGGCCATCGGCAACGAGACCTACGCCCTGAACCCCAAGCTCAAGATCATCTGCATATCGAGCGAGAACTTCTCCAACGACTTCGTCAACGCCATACGCAACGACTCGATGCAGGCCTTTAAGAACCGCTACCGTTCGGTCGACCTCCTGCTCATCGACGACATCCACTTCTTCGAGAAGAAGGAAGCCTTCCAGGACGAGGTCTTCCATACCTTCAACGCCCTGTACGAGGGCAAGAAGCAGATGGTTTTTACGAGCGACCGGCCCGTGAGCGAGCTTAAGAACCTGACCGAACGCCTGCGAAGCCGCTTCGAACGCGGCCTGAACGTCGATCTCCTGCCGCCCGACTTCGAGACCCGCGTCGCCATCCTGCGCCGCAAGGTCGAGGCGGCCAAGGTGAAGGTGCCCGAGGACGTGCTCGAGGTCATTGCCCGCAATATCTCGACCAATATCCGCGACCTCGAGGCGGCGCTCTTGAAGCTGACGGCCTACGCCGACCTCGTCGGCATCCATATCACCATGGAGATAGCCCAGCAGCAGCTGCGCGACGTCTTTAGCCAGTCGCGCCACGGCAACGTCACCATCGACCACATCATCAGGACCGTGGCCGAGCACTACAAGCTGAGCGCCAACGACTTAAAGGGTAAAAAGCGGACTAAGAACATCGTCTTCCCGCGCCAGCTGGCCATGTACATAGCCCGCGACATCACCGAGTACTCGACGACCGAGCTCGGCCTGGAGTTCGGCGGCCGCGACCACACGACCGTGATGCACTCCTGCCAGAAGATAGACGAGCGCCTGAAGACCGATCCGACCCTCGAGCATACGATTAACCGCCTTACGCAGAGCATCAAGCAGGCCAGCATAAAAGGATAAGCCGTAGATAGGCTCGGGATAAGCTGGGGAATAGCCGAGCCCTTATCCACCGGCCGCCGCCGGCGCTAGGCTATGTGTATAAGGCGGTCGTCGAAAGTTCAGAGTTGTACGGCTCGTAACTATCTATCCGCTAAGGCTTAAGCTCATTTTTCCACATAGGGTTATGCCTACTATTACCGTTACTAATATAAATTTATTAAGTATATAGAAGTCGAGGAGCTCTCCGCTCGCAAGCCCCGCGACGCGTTCGCTTTCTCGTTGCGCGTCCCGCCTCCGGTGTGCTATCCTCTGCCTTACTGATAAAAGAGGCGAGGTGCGTCATGAAGTTTACCTGCGATAAGAACGCGTTCCAGAAAGAGATCTCCTTCGCCCAGGAAATAATATCCTCGAAGAGCACCGTCTCCGTGGTCTCCAACGTCTACCTCGAGGCCTTTGAAAATACCCTGGTCATTCGGGCGACCGACATCAAGATCGGCTTCGAAACCCGCATGCCCGTCGAGGTCCAGGAGCCAGGCGGCATCACGGTCTTCTGCGATAAGCTCGGCGGCATACTTTCGAGCATCCCCGAGGGTATGATCGAGATCGAGCAGAAGGAAGGCCGCATCGTTATCAAGCCGACCTTCAAGAAGGCCCAGTTCAGCTTGAAGACCATAGCGAGCGAGCAGTTCCCCCAGCTGCCCGATATCGACGATAGCGCCTACTTCTCCCTGCCGGCCGCCGACTTCAAGGCCATGGTAGCCCAGACCGTGTTCGCCGTCTCCGACGACGAGACCCGCTATTTCATGAACGGCGTCTTCATCGAGCGGGCCGAAGAGGGCCTCGTTACCGTGGCCACCGACGGACGCCGCCTGGCCTTCGTCAAGCGCAGCCTAGCCGGCAATATCCCCGACTTCAAGGGCGTCATCGTACCGCCCAAGATCCTGTCGCTGATCTTGAAGCGCGCCCCCGAAGAGGGCTTGATCGACCTGGCCATCAACGACAAGAACCTCTTCGTCAAGTTCGGCCTCTATCGCCTAAGCAGCATCCTCATCGAGGGTCAGTTCCCCAACTACCAGAAGGTCATACCCGAGAGCCAGAAGTACGAGCTTACGTTCAAGCGCGCCGAGTTCGTCGACGCCCTGAAGCGCGTGGCCATCTTCGTGGAGCAGAAATCGCGCCGGACCTACATCACCATATCGCCCGACAAGCTCGTCCTGTCCTCCGAGGAGAGCGACGTGGGCACCGCGCGCGAGGAGATCTCCTGCTCCTACGACGGTCCCGAGGCCGTCATCGCCATGAACTACCGCTATATCGACGAGCCCCTGCGCGTCATGGACAGCGACGACGTGACGATGCGCTTCACCGAGACCAGCCGCGCCGTCACCTTGCAGCCGAATCCCGAGAGCGACTACTTCCACATCCTCATGCCCATGCAGGTCGACTAAGGATCCTCGCCCTTAGCCCCGCCGCGGATTCCGTCGCGCGGGGCGGCGGCATAATCCTTCGCCTATGGCGTTTTCTTCCATCCGATACGCTAGCTTCCGCAACCTCGAGGACGGCGCCGTCGATACCGGCGCCGCCGCCGTTTTTCTCGTGGGCGAGAACGGCCAAGGCAAATCGAACTTCCTGGACGCGGTCTATACCCTGTGCTACGGCGCGAGCTTCCGCGGCGGCGGCGACGCCGAGGCGGCGCGCCTAGGGGAGAAGGCCTGGTCCTTGGACGGCGAGGCCTACGACCCGGCCGAAGGCCCAGGGGGCGTGCAGGCGGCCTCATTCAGCGTGCGCTGGGAAGGCGGCGCCAAGAGCCTCCGCGAGGGGGGCAAGGCCATACCCGACCGCAAGCGCCTCGTGGAGCGCAATCCGGCGGTGGTGTTCTGCCACGGCGACATGGAGTTCGCCCGCGGCGAGCCCGAGCGGCGGCGCTTCTTCTTCGACCAAACGGCTGGGCTCGTGTCGCTGGGCTATATCGACGCGCTCCGCTCATACCGCCGGGTCTTGAAGGCGCGCAACGCGGCGCTGAAAGAACGCATGGCCAAGGTGCTGGACGTCCTGGATATCCAGCTGGCCCAATACGGCCTGGCCCTCGTCGAGGAGCGCGGGCGCTTGGCTACGGCCTTCGACGCCGTCTTCGCGCCGCGCTACGAGGCGGTGGCGCGCTTAGGCGAGCGCGTCGGCCTGTCGTACCGGCCCTCCTGGCGGGAGGAGCGCGATCTCCACGAGGTCATAGCCAGGCTATCCTCGTCGCGCGAGCGGGAGCTGGCCTTGGGCACGAGCATGAGCGGGCCGCACCGCGACCGCTACGTCTTCTGCGACGCCTACGGCGACTTCTCCGAGCGCGCGTCTACCGGCCAGCTCAGGCTCATGGCCCTGACCCTGCGCATAGCCCAGGCCGAGCACTATACGGCCATGAGCGGCAGGGCTCCCCTCCTCCTCCTCGACGACGTGCTCTTAGAGCTCGATCCCGAACGCCGCCGCCGCTTTATGGAAAACCTACCCGCGGGCGAGCAGAGCTTCTTTACCTTCCTGCCGGGAGAGCCCTACGGCGATTACCGGCGGAGCGACACCCTGGTATACTGGACCGAGCATGGACGCTTCACGCATACGTAAGGCCGGCGAGCTCGTCGAGCGGCTCATGGGGCCCAAGACCGCCGACGAGGCCCAGGGCTGGGCGCGCTTCTTCTCATCCTGGAACTCATCGGTCGGCGAGCGCCTGGCGGCGCACTCGAGGCCCGTGGACGTGCGCAACGGCATCGTGCTCGTGGAGGCGGAGCACCCCGGCTGGATTCAGCTCCTGCAGCTCAAGCAAGAGAGCCTCCTGGCGCAGCTGAAGAAGGCCTTCCCGGACTTGGGGATTCGCGGCATAGCCTTCAGGCTGCAGGGTTCAGGCGGTCGCGAGATCGCCCCGCCGCCCGATGTGAAGCCAGGCGCCGAGGCGGCCGGAATGGCGAGCGCCGGGCCGGCGGTACTCGACCCGGCCGAAGCCGAGGCGATCCAGGGAAGCCTAGCCGGCGTTCAGGACGAGGCCTTCAAGGCCCTCCTGGCCGGCGTCGCCGAGAGCCTCCTTAAGCGAAAATAAGGGATAGCCTGGATGGCGGGGCGGCCTTGATTTTCATGGCCGTTCCCCGTATCGTTCCGGGCTTGGAAGGTAGTATGAGCGTAGCGATAGACGTATACGGCAAGGCCGAGGACATGATATGCGCCGGTTGCGATGGCCACGATTGCGGCGGCTGCAAACCGGGCGAGAAAAAGGCTACGAAGGCGCTCGTCGACGAATTCGGGGCGCTCCTTAAGGCGTCCGAGCTCGGCGGCTCGTACGATCTCTGTTTCTACGAGTCGACGCCGGAGAACATAGCCCGCAACCCGGACGTCGAGCGCCTCCTGTCCATGGCCCAGCTGGAGCCCGTGGTCTGCATAGGCGGTAAAGTAAGCTATCTCGGCGGCTTTAGCCCCGAAGGACTCCTAGAAGAACTCCGTAAGAAGCATCGAGGGTAAGGCATGGAACTCAACGAGGAATTCGTAAGCGGCTTGGCCATCAGCCAGGCCGACCTTCTAAACCGCATCGCGTCGGAGCTGAACGTACGCGTCAGCCAGGCCGCCGCCGTAGTGGAGCTGACCGCCGAGGGCTGCACCGTGCCCTTCATCAGCCGCTACCGCAAGGAGCGCACCGGCGAGCTGGACGAGGTGCAGGTCCGCGACGTGGTGCACCGCCACGCCTCGCTTACGAACCTGGAGACCAGGCGCATCGAGGTGATCCAGGCCATCTTCGCCCAGGGCAAGCTCGGCGAAGAGCTCTATAAGAACATCAACAAGTGCGCCACCCTCACCGAGATCGAGGATATCTACGCGCCCTATAAGCGCAAGAAGAAGACCCGCGGCATGGTCGCGGTGGAGAAGGGCCTGGAGCCCTTGGCCGAGCTCATGCTCAAGGCCAGCGAGGCCGAGCTCGAGGCCGCCGCGCCCGGCTACGTCAAGGAAGACGCCGAGCATCCGGAGCTGTCGGTCCCGAGCGCCGAGGAGGCCCTGAAGGGCGCCCAGGATATCCTGGCCGAGCGCCTGAGCCAGGATCCGGAGCGCCGCGCCGAGGTGAAGAAGCTCTACCTGCGCGACGGCCGCCTCGTGGTCAAGGGCCTAGACGATAGCAAGAAAGAGACCAGCGTCTACCAGATGTACTGGGACTACGCCGAGCCCCTGGCCACCTTGAAGCCCCACCGCGTGCTGGCCGTGAACCGCGGCGAGCGCGAGGGCGTCCTGGCCCCGACCATCGAGGTGGACGAGGATGGCGCCGTCGAGCTCTTAAAGGATCGCGTCCGCCCGGCCAACCGCTACCACGCGGAGGCCGTGGCCGACTCGCTCTACCGCCTCATCTCGCCGGACGTGGTGCGCGAGCTCCGCTCCGACGCCACCGAGAACGCCGACGGCCACGGCATCGAGGTGTTCAGCGGGAAATTGAAGAACCTCCTCCTCTCCCCGCCCATCAAGGGCACCCGGGTCCTGGGCGTCG
>CALKWG010000300.1 GCA_938004315.1 uncultured Spirochaetaceae bacterium | reverse complement strand
GCCAGTTCTCCGACAAGGACGGCACGGTGAACTCCACCATGAAGCTGGTCCGCCACCGCGTCTCGACGGTCTACAAAGAGCTCATCGACTACGCCTATACCTCCGAAGGCTCCAAGCCGGAGAACGAGCGCAACCTGGCCGCGGTCGCGGCCATCGTAGGCCGCTAACGGCGGCGGCCGCTAGAGCTTAGTCGTCGTACATGCCCTGGTACACGTCGGTCCTCTCGAGCGAGAGGCCGACGCGCGCCTGGCCGTAGCGCATGTCGATGGACATCTCGAAGCGCACGAGGCCGAGCGTCGCCTCGAGCTCGACCTCCTCGCCGGGGCGACCCGCCAGGGCGTATTCGGCCCTCTCGCCCCCTACGATTAGGATCGGCGAGAAGACCGGCGCGGCCTCGCTCCCCGTCGGCCGCGGATCCAGGCTCACCGCGACCGTCCTTCCTTGGCGATCCTGGAACGACAGCTCGCGCCGCGCCGCCGCCTTCGCCGCGGTATCGGCGCGGTAATAGAAATCCTCCCGTAAGAGGTTCTGAAGCGCGTAGAGGACCGAGTTGAAGTCGCGGGTCTGGTCGCGCAGGACCTTGCGCTCGCCGGGGCGCAGTTCGAAGCTCATTTCCCAATCGCCGAAGCTGATCTCCGGCTGCTTGACCACGCCGAAGCCGCGCCCGAGCCGCACGCGTATGGTATGCGCGCCGGGCGCCAGGCGCTCGATCACGAAGGGCTTGTCGATGGCGCCGGTCGTATAGCCGACGAACTCGCCGTCCAGGAAAATCTCCGCTCGTATGATGGGCGAATGCAGGGCGACGCTACCGGGCGATTCGTCGCGGAGCGATACGATGCCGCGCGCCGTTCCCGGCGAGGCGAAAGTAGGCCGGAGGCCGGTCAGGTACTGCACGAGGCTCTCGGCGGCGCGGTGCACGACGTTCTCGTCGCCGCCCCGCTCGGTGAAGGCGCCGGCGCGCCCGCTGGCTACGTTGACGACGCGCACGGTCACCAAGGCCTCGCCGGCGAAGGCCACGTACTCCGCGTACACCAGGAAATCCGCGCCCAGCAGCCCGCCTACGCGAACCGCCGCGCCCTGATCGGCCATGAGCCCCGATAGGAGGAGCTCCTGCTCCTCGAGCACCTTGTCGAGCCTGGCGCGCTCCACGAGGGTCACGCCGGCCGCGTTCGTCAGGTCGAAGAGGAGGAGGCCCTGGACGATGCCGCCGACGTAATCGAGCCGCGGGTCGGCGTCGAGATTGCGGACCCCGAGGAAGGCGACGGCCGCCCCGCGCGCGGGCGCCTGCGCCGGGCCGCCCGGAGCCTGGGCTAAGGCGGGGGAGAACCCCGCGAACGCGAGGGCGAACGCCGCGGCGGCGGCGACGACGTTTCTATTCATGCCCGTCACTATAGGCCCGCCGGCTCAGCTTCGCAAGTTCGATAAGGCGCGACGCCCCTCGTTAGCCTCCATGCCCGCGCGGATCGACGAGAAAGCCTCCAGGAAGTACTCGCGGCGGACGAAGGGCGGCTCGTCCCGGGCGCCGCGCAGGGCCGCCAGGAGCACGGCGTTGGCCAGGTCGCCGCCGGATAGCCCGGCGGCCGCCGGGGCCAAGCTCGCCGGATCCGCGTCGGTCGGCATGGCGGGCGGCATCATGCCCGAGAGAAGCCGCTCGACGCAGGCTTGGTCGGGCAGCTCGAAGCGCACCTGGGCCAGCATGCGGCGCATGAAGGCGGGGTCGTAGTTCTCGATGAAGTTCGTCGCGAAGATAGCCACGCCCTCGAAGTCGTTGAGCAGGGTCAGGAGCACCGATCGCGTCTGGTTCACCGAGGTATCGGTCGCGTTCTGCATGCTCGTGAGCCGGCGGGACAGGATGGCGTCGGCCTCGTCGAAGAAGATGACGCAGTCCTCTTCCGCGGCGACGCCGAAGGCGACGCTCAGATTCTTGGGGGTGTCGCCCACGTACTTGGACTCGATGTCGGCGTAGTCGACCACGAGGATGCGTTTACCGAGCCGGGCGGCTATGCCGTGGGCCACCATGGTCTTGCCGGTTCCCGGCGGGCCGTAGAGATTGATGCCCACGCGCCGCGTATGCGCGCGGCCGGCGCCCAAGCCCCAGATCCCGAAGACCAGGTCCTCCAGCTCGCGGGCCGCCAGGGCGTCCAGCACCGCCTTCTTGGTGCGCTCGGGCAGCACCGCGTCCTCCAAGGCGTAGCGCGGCTCGCGCGGCTCGAAAGCCGCCGGCGCCCCTCTCTTGGGGCCGGGGGACCCGCCCCTATCGATATCCATGGCTTAACCCTCCAAGCTTCGCTCGTACTCGAGCTCCAGGCCCCGGACGTAGCTCCGCACGGCGCGGCGCATGAACGCGGTCAGCCCCGGCCTGATCGCCTCCCAATAGGCGCCGAAGCGTTCGTCGTCGCCCCAGAGCTCGGCCAAGCCCTCGAACATCGCCGCCGAGCAGGTATAGAAGCTGCGGCCGATGTACTCATGATAGGCGCGGACCCCGGCCTGGACCGCCGCGCCATCCTCGCCCTCGTCCATCGCGGCGGCTATGCCCTCGGCGATGGCCTTGCCCTCCGCCTTGATCCTATCCCAGTCGGCCTCGCCGTAGGCGGCCGTCTTCTTGGCGCTTTCCTTCCAGGCGTAGCTCCGCCCCCAACGCTCGCGCGCCTCGTCCTCATGCTTGCTCTTCATAGTAAGCCAAGGCTAAACTATGACGTAACGTAAAGGTCAAGCCAAAAACCGCCGGAATGGGCCGGCGTATGGGGACTATGAGTCGAAGCGCCGGCCGCCGGCGCCGCCGAAGGGGGGGGGAACCATGCCCTACACGATCAAGGATCTGGCCGCGATGAGCGGGCTCACCGCACGGACGCTCAGGCACTACGACGCCGTCGGGCTCCTCCATCCTTCCGCCCGGAGCGCGGCCGGCTACCGCCTCTACGCCGAGGCCGAGCTCCTGCGCCTTCAGCAAATCCTTTTGTATCGAGAGCTGGAGCTGCCGCTCGCCGACATAGCCCGCGTCTTGGACGCGCCCGGCTTCGACGCGCGGCGCGAGCTCGAGGCGCATAAGGAGCGGCTCGCCCGGCGGGCGGAGCGCCTGCTCACGCTCATGGACACGGTCGACCGGACCGTCGCCGCGCTGGACGCGGGTAGGACCGACGCGGCGGCCCGCCTGAGCGGACGCGAGGACTGGTCCTGGCTCTACGAAGGCTTCGACCGCGCGACGGCCGAGCGCCGGGAAGGGGAGGCGGCGGCCCGTTGGGGCGACGGACAGGCCTACACCGAAAGCCGGCGCCGCCTGAAGGCACTGGGCAAAGAAGGGTTCCGCGCGCTGCGCGCGCGGGGAGAGGGCCTAGAGGCCGAGTTCGCCGGGCTCTACCGCGGCGGCGCGCCCGCCGCCGGCCAGGAGGCGCTGACCCTGGCCGGGCGCTGGGCCGCCTATATCAACGAGTATTACGAAGCGGGACCGGACACGCTGGCAGGCCTAGGGCGGCTCTACGCCGAGCATCCCGAATTCCGCGAACGCTACGAAGCCATGGCCCCCGGCCTGGCGGACTGGCTCCGCGAGGCGCTCGCCGCCTGGGCCGGTCAAGCGAGCGGCTAGCGCTTGAAGATCCCGTCCAGCTCGGCCGCCCAGGCCTTGATCGGCTCGGGATCCCAGCTGTCGAACATCTCCTTGCCGAACATGGCCATGCGGCCGCCGAAGGCGGCGGCGGAGGCGGGCTTTAAGCCGGCCTTGGCGCAGGGACCGTCGATATAGAGGCCGACGGCCTTGGCCACGCGCGCCTCCAAGGGTTCGGTAGCCGGGGCGTCGGGGGCCGAGCCGGGCTCGCGGCCGTGGATCACGCCGCCGGCCGATACGAACACGGCTACCGGCTTGCCGGTCCGCGCCAGCTTAGGAAGGAGCCGCTTGGCCGCGCCCTTCCATTGGCCCGCCGCGACGGAGGAGCCCAGGACGTAGGCGTCATACCCGTCTACGGGACGCCCGCCTAAGATGCCGCCGTAGCCGCGCGCGTCCGCCGCCGCGGCCTCGTGGCCGCGGGCCTTGAGCTCGTCGGCCAACAGGGCGGCGCTCTTGGCGGTAGACCCCCAACGCGTCGCGTAGGCGATTAAAATTTTCATGACGATCTCCTTATTCGAGCCCGCGGCGCAGATCGGAAGAGCGTCGTGTAGGGAAAGAGTGTAGATCTCGGTGGT
>CALKWG010000299.1 GCA_938004315.1 uncultured Spirochaetaceae bacterium | reverse complement strand
GACCTGGCCGAGGAGGCCGCGCGGCGGCTCCTGGAGCGCATGGGCCTAGGCGGCCAGGCGGATACCGAGCTGGCCTCGCTCTCCGGCGGCGAGCTCAACGCCCTGGCCTTGGCGCGGGCTATGCAGGGCCGCCCCTCGCTCCTCATCCTGGACGAGCCGGGGAACCATTTGGACCTGGCGGGCCTAGCCTGGCTCGAAGACTATCTAGCGGGCCTTCCTTGCGCCGTGCTCATGGTGTCGCATGACCGGCGCCTCCTTGACCGGGTCTGTACGGCTATACTTGAGCTCGAGGGGCGCGCCATTACCCGCTACGCCGGGAATTATTCCGAATACCGCCTGCGGAGGCTTCGCGACGCGGCGGGGCAGGGCCAGCGCTGGCAGGCGGACCGCCGAAAGATCGAGCGCCTCGAAGCGCTCGTGAAGAAATTCGAGCAGATCGCCCGAGCCCGGCCCGACCCCGCCTGGGGTAAGCGCCTGCGGGCGCGGCGCAGCCAACTCGAGCGCGAGAAGGAGCAGGCGACCGAGCGTCCCGACCTAGGCCGCCGCGATGCCGCGGTGAATTTCCTAGGCGAGGCGAGCAAGGCGACGCTCGCCCTGGAGGTACGTTCTTACGGGAAGGCCTTCGGCGAGCGCGTCCTCTTTAAAGACGCCGGCTTCACGGTCTTGAACGGCGAGCGCGTCGCCCTAGTCGGCCCCAACGGCTCGGGGAAGACCAGCTTCGTCCGCGACCTCATAGAGCTCGGCTCTTGGGAGCGGCCGGGCCTCCGCGTCGGGCCGAGCATGCGCCTCGGCTATTGCGCTCAGGATCAGGGCGTCTTTGACCCGGAGAAGACGGTGGAGGAGGTCTTCTTAAGCTGGCTACCGACGCGGCAGGAAGTCTACGGGCACCTGGCGACCTTCCTCTTCAGCTATAGCGACCTCGACAAGCGCT
Organism: uncultured Spirochaetaceae bacterium; assembly: GCA_938004315.1. GTDB lineage: Bacteria > Spirochaetota > Spirochaetia > Treponematales > UBA12059 > DAIPLR01. The sequence goes on along the minus strand of CALKWG010000299.1, from coordinate 1,359 downwards.
GCGCCAGCCTCTCGGGCGGCGAGCTCAACCGCCTGCAGCTGGCCCGCGCCTCGGCGATGAAGGCTAACTTCCTCGTCCTGGACGAACCGACTAATCACCTGGATATCCCCACGCGCGAGGCGGTCGAGGACGCGCTCCTGGACTTCGACGGCACCGTCCTCGTGATATCGCATGACCGCTATTTCTTAGAGAAGCTGGCCGAACGCGTGGTTTTTATCGACGAGGGGCGCTTCGTCGAGTACGAGGGCAGCTTCGCCGAGTACTGGCGCGACGTCGGCCGCGGCGCGGGGCCGCTCCGGGGCGTCGGCGGGAGAGGCGCCGGACTCGAGGACCGGGCCCGGTCGCGTAGAGGCGCGGCGGGCGCGGCCGGCGGCCGGGACGGCGCAGCCATCGCGCTCGAGGCTGAAATTTCAGCGATGGAGCGGCGTAAGGAGGAGCTTGAGAAGGCCGTAGCCGACGCGATCGAAGCGCGGCGCTTCGGCGAGTCCAAGCGCTTGGCGGGAGAGCTTGAGAAACATACCAAACTCTTGGCGGCGCAGTGGGAGCGTTACGGTAGAGCTATGGATACTTAATCGGTTTAATCGGGTAATTTTGATTTTAATTATCAAATATATCAAAAAAGTATAGATAAAACTTGACTGAAAAGCCAAGTCATGGTACACCGTTTTAAGCACCTCCGAACGGGCGGATCCTACCGTCGGGCGCCGTCGGCGTCCGGCCACGGTCCGACGTCCGGGTCCCCGCCTCCGGCGGGGCCGAGGGTCGGACGGGAAACCGTCCGGCCTCCCGCTATCGCCCCTCCTCGTATGGGACGACGGCATTGGAAAGGAGTGCCCCTTTACTCGATACCGGCGAGGTTAAAACCCGCAAGGAGGTTCGAAGATGGGCACGACCAACGATGCCGCTCGACCTGGGAACGAACCCAAGACCCAATCTAGGCGAGACTTTTTAAAAATCACCGGCGCCGGCCTCGCCGGCGCCTTCGCCGCCGCCGCCTTAGGCTGCGTGAGCATGGAGACCCGCGACGGACGCAAGGTCAAGGTTTGGCGCACCTCGAGCGGCGCCATCGTCCACGACCCCAATCTCTGCGTCGGCTGCCGCCGCTGCGAGACCGCCTGCACCATCCGTAACGACGGGAAGGCGAGCGCCTATATTTCCCGCATTAAAGTGTCCCGTAATCTGAATTACGGCGTCGCCGGCGTGACCGCCGCCTACGCCGAAGCCGACGGCCAGCTGGGTAACTTCCGCCTGGTCGGTGAAACCTGCCGTCAGTGTTCCCACCCGGCCTGAGATCGGAAGAGCACCCGTCTGAACTCCAGCACCGAATACGATCTCGTATGCCGTCTTCTGCTTGAAAAA
>CALKWG010000298.1 GCA_938004315.1 uncultured Spirochaetaceae bacterium | reverse complement strand
CGTCCTATCGCCCTTCGACCCGGAGGCGAGGACGGCCGATTATTACGGTTCGAGCGCCGCGCGCATCGACGCGATAGGCGGCGACCGCAACGCCGCCAAGTTCGAGGCCTCCGTTTCGATCGAGGCCTTCTTCGGCGCCGCGGCCGATCAGGCTGAGGCGCTACCGGCGGCCGGCCTCTTGGCGGCGCGGCCCTCTCCCGAGGGACCGGCCCTGGCCCTCGGCCTAGAGAAGCTCTTCGTCTCCGTGCATACGCCCTTAGTCGATTTAGCGGCCGGGCGCATGATCATCAACTACGGCCGCGGCACCGCCCTCTCGCCGGTGGACCTCTTCGCCACGGTCGGCCTGGCCGGCACCGAGCTCAAGCGCAGCCCTAACGACGCGGCGCGCGCCAGGATACCCTACGGCCCCTTCTCCGGCCTCGACCTCGTGAGCACCCTGCAACCCGGCCCGGCCGACGGCGTGGCGGGAGCGCGGCACTACGGCTATCTAGCCGGCGTGGATTACGGCCTCTCGGCATTCCGCGACGGCCGCGGCTCGGGCGCCCTCGTCGCCGGCTTCGACGCCAAGTTCGACCTGGGGCCCGGCTGGTCCTTCGAGGCGGTCGCCAGGCTCCCTTGGGAATCGGGCGCGCCGTCGACGGACGGCGCGGGCTACAGCCTTATGCTCGGCGCCGACTACTCAATAGGCGGGAAACTCTTCCTAGACGCCGAGCTTGAATGGAACCTGGGCGAGCTCGGGATGACGTCGGCCGGCTCCTACGGCGCGCAGGCCGGCCAAGGCGAGCCGCCCCGCCTACGCGGCTTCGGCTCCGTATCCCTCAAGATAGACGAACTGTCCACCGTCGACCTACGCGCCCTCGTCGACTCTAGCGGCGCTTACCAGCTCGGCCTGGCCGCCGCGCGTTCGGTGGCGAGCGGGGCGCGGGTCATACTCTTCGCCCAGCTCGCCGAGTCGGGCGCCGCGCCGCAGCTTCTTACCGTAGGCGCGAGCCTCTCGGTCGCGTTCTAGAATCCTCGAGCCGGCGAAGCCCGGCGGCCGGTCAAATCGGCCGCCGTAGTCATCCTTCGCTTTACCCCTGGTTCCCGTCGTAGTATCTTCTGCATATGCGATACCTTATAGTGAGTGTAATGATTACGGTCGCGACTCTGGGCGCCTGTTCGGCGACCGGCTCCCCGGCTGCGGATCAGGAAAGGATAGCGAAGGTGGATAGGAGCGGCTTAGCGAATCTGGTCGTCGGTGGCGGCTGTTTTTGGTGCCTCGAGGCGGCTTTCGAGATAGTTCCCGGCGTCAAGGACGTCGAATCGGGTTACGCCGGCGGCTCACGGCAGAACCCGAGCTACGAGCAGGTGACCAGCGGCCTTACCGGGCACGCCGAGGTCGTCCGCATCTGGTACGACCCGGCTCAGGTCGGGCTCAAGGAGCTCTTCGAGCTTTTTTTTACGATACACGACCCCACGACCGAGGACAGGCAGGGCGCCGACATCGGCCCGCAGTATAGGTCCATCGTCCTGTACCAGGGCGACGAGCAGCGCGCTGCCGCCGCGGGGGCGATCGCCGCCGCCGCGACTGAGTACCGCGACCCCGTCGTCACCGAGCTCAAAGCGCTCGATACCTTCTGGGTAGCCGAGGAGTACCACCAGGACTTCTTCCGAAAGAATCCCAACTACGGATACTGCCAAATCGTCGTCGCGCCTAAGGTGAGGAAGGCGGAAAGCTTCGTAGAGAAATTGGGGCAGTAAAAGTCGGCGTAGGCTGTTACCTTAAGCCGCGCTTCTGGTATTCTCTGGGTATGCGCAAAGCCATCATCGCCCTGGCGCTCGCTGCCGCGACGAGCGCGACGGCCTTCGCCCATCCCCACGTGTTCATAGACGTGAGCCTGAGCTTCGATTTCGACGGCGATCGCTGCCTGGGCTTCTGGCAGGAGTGGAGCTTCGACCCGGTGTTCAGCGCTCAAATAAAGAACGACTTCATGCTCCCCGCCTCGGGACCCCTAAGCCGGGCGCTGCAGGACGAGCTCTATAATGGCGCGTTCATCAATCTGCGTCGCTACGGCTTCTATACTCTGCTGCGCCGCGGCGATAAGCGGGAGAGCCCCAAGGCCGTGACGCAGTTCGGCGCCGAGCTCCGGGCTAACCGCATCGTCTATCGCTTCTATGTGCCCTTGGACGCGTCGTACTCAGGCGGCTTTAGCGTCGCCGTCTTCGATACCACGTATTACAGCGCCGTCAGGTACCTCGGCCAGCCGGGCTTCACCCAGCGACGTGAAGGAGCCGCTACGCCTCGCTTCTCCGTGGAGTCGGATCGACGCTTCCCCGTCTATTATAATCCCCAAGGAGGACCGCAGGACATGACCACCTATACCAGGCCCGCCCCCGGTCTCCTTACCATCTACCCCGATGAAATCGTCATACGCCTCTAAGCCTGCCAGCGCGGGCGCCCGCCTGGCGCGATGCCGTCTGACTAGCCCGGCGGCCGCGCTCGCCTTAGCCTTCATCCTCGGCGGCGCATTAGCCCACGCCAATCCCTTCTATAGCCCGCCTGCCGAGGCCGCCGCGCCTGCGCCGCCGGCGCCGGCCGCCAAAGCCGTACCGGCCCCCCTGGTCGCCCTACAACTGCGCTTCCGAGAAAGCCTGGCCGAGGCCTTCGGCCGGGCGACCGAGAGCGAGGAAGGCGCGGAATCCGGCGCGCGGCGAGCCGCCTTGGCCGTATTGGGCATAGCCTTCGTGTACGGCTTAGCCCACGCCGCTGGCCCGGGACACCGCAAGACCGTGGTCTTCTCGCTCTTCATCGGCGCCAAGGCCAAGGCCTGGGAGCCTATGGCCGCCGGCTTCCTCTCCGCCCTCACTCACACCGCCTCGGGCGGCCTCGTTATAGGGGTTTTGAGCCTCTTACGCGGCGCGGTGGCCAGCCTGACGAGCGCGGAGACCGCCCTGGCCTGGGCCGACGGCGGGAGCCTTCTCATCCTGGCCCTGATCGCGGCGGCGCTCATCGTGAACAAGCTACGGCATTTCAGCCACGCCCACGATCATGGGCCCTCGGGCGCGGGTAGGGGCCGCTACGCCGTCGTGTTCCTCACGAGTCTCGTGCCCTGCACCGGCTCTATCATGGTCATGCTCTTCGCCCTGTACTTGGGCTCGCCGCTCCTAGGCGTGGCCGCGCTCCTCTTCATCGCCTTGGGGCAGGGCCTCGTGGTCTCGGCTGCCGCTTACCTGGCCTGGTTCGGCCGGGAGCGCTTCTTTAACGCGATCAAGCGGCGCGAGCGCGCGGTGGCCGCCGTCTCCGGCGGCCTGGAGCTGGCCTCCTACGCGCTCATCTTGGCTTTCTCGCTCTATACGGCCTGGCCCTTCCTAGGATTCCTGAAAGAGCTCGTCGTAGGCTAGGCCGGACAAGCGCTCGCAGACCGCGCGCGCCTCGGGGCTCGCCTGGGACCTGTCCCCGCCGGCCTTGAGCCGGGCCAGCTCCGCGCTCATGGCCGCGTGGCTGGTCGGGTTTATGGGGAAGCGGAAGGACACGGCTATGCCTAAGGCTATGAGCAGGGCGGGGCTGAGGACGAAGAGATAGCGCAGGGCCGATACGGTATCGGGCGCCTGGATCAGGTTCAAGGGCTCCTTCTCCGCCCCGAAGCCTTTGTATTTGGCACGGTCCAGGACGCGCCTCAGGTCGCGTTTGTCAGCCGCGCTCGCCGCCACCGACAGGGCGTAATAACCCGGCCGAACTTCATTATAGCTTCTCTCGACGCTCGCCCAGGCTCCCGGCCCCGAGGCGGCTTCGACCCGCGGCTTGAGCTCGCCGTAGAATTGCTCCTCGGTAAAGGCTCGCGGCACCGGCCCCAGGTAGCCTATCGTCGATAGGAGGAGGCCTAGGAGCGGCAGGACGAAAGCGCCCTGTATGAGCTTACGGATCAGGGTCATGGCGCCGGCGTAGAGCCCGGCGCGCTTACGCCCGGTGATGAGCTCGTCCACGTCGGTCACGAAGGGCAAGATCTGGAAGGGTATGAGCGTGCCGGCGCCCAGGCCCGCGCCTATGGCCACGCAGTTAAGCGCCAGCAGCCAAACCGGCGAATTCGGGCCTTGGAAGAACATGGCGACCATGGCCGAGAGCCAGATGCCCAGGCCCAGGCGGTAGGCGAAGGCGTGCCCGCGGCGGTTGGCCAGGCTCACGTAAATGGGCAGCGCCAGAATTTGCGTGATGAGGAGGCTGCCTAAGCCGATGGTGACGAAGCCGCCCTTGCCGATGTAATCCAAAAGGTAGAACTTGAACCAGGCCATGAGTATGTCCATAGCGCCGTAAGCGGCGATGTACATGGCTATATGCAGGCGGAAACTGCGGTTTTTCGCGATGGAGCGGAACTCTTTAAAGACCTCCGACAGGCCCCCTTGGCTCCGCTCGTAGGGTAGTTCCCAGGTGCCTAGGTAGACGAAGAGCCAGGGCAGGGCGAAGAAGAGTCCGAAGGCCAGGCCCATGATCAGGTGGCCTTGCCTGCCGCCCCCGGCTCCGTTGATCAGGGGCTGGGCGAAGAGCCCGGCTAAGAGCGTAGCGAACATCGAGAAGAACATCCTAAAGCCGGTAAGTTTGTTACGGCCCTTGAAGTCCCGGGTCATTTCCGCGCTCAAGGCGGAGTAGGGGACGAGGGCCATCGTCGTGGTCGTATAGAAGGCCAGGTAGGCTAGGAAGTAGTAGGCGAAGAGCGCCCAGTCGCTCGCGAAGCCGACGGGCATCCAGATCAGGGTGAAGGTCAGGGCTATGGGCGCTATCGCGATAAGGAAGAACACGCGCCGCCGTCCGCGCCTGCTCTGCGTATGGTCGCTTATATAGCCCATCAGCGGGTCGGAGATAGAGTCCCAGACCTTACCCAGCCCCGGTATGAGCCCGGCAAAGATGGGCGACATGCCCACCACCGCCACCAGGTAGTACATGGCGAAGGTGCTCACGATGAAGAACGACCCGCCGCCGTAGAGGTCGCCCACGCCGTAGGCGACGCAGTTGATAGTCTTTAAGGGCCGTTCGGCCGACGTTTGGCTCATGGTTCCGCCTTTCTGTATTGGTTAAATAGTTTAACTTACTTTGGTTGGTGGCGCAATCAAAAATAAACGGGCGGGAATGGCGGAAAGTAGGGAGGTGAGTTTCGCTAGCGGGCGATCGCCCTTGTCCTTAGCTTTTGCATAAATCTCAGCGAGATGGCTATTTACATTTAACTGAGATGACGGTGCAGAACTTATGGCTTATGCCGTGCATCTCATGAGATGCGTTCCAAGTCTCATGAGATGTAAAGATCATCTCATGAGATTCCCGCCGTCATCCAAGTGCGATAGCCAAGTCGTGCCGCCTTATGCCTTGAAGCTTAGCTCCACCCTCGTGCCGTGTTGGCGGCTTACGATCAAGTCGGCTTTCAGCTGCTTAGCGTAGCCGTCAATGAGCTGGAGGCCGAAGCCCGATGGGCTCGCCAGGTCTACGGCGTCTGGAATGCCCGGCCCGTCGTCCTGAATCGAGATGCTTACGAGCCCGCCGTTATTTTCGACTGAAATCGCGATCGATCCGCCCTTGCAGCCCTTGAAGGCGTGCTTCATCGCGTTGGTTATGACTTCGTTGACGATGATGCCGATGGCCTGCAGCCGCTCGGCGTCGAGCACGAACACTTGTATGTGTTTTTCGACCCGCAGCTCTCGCCCATTCGGAAAATTTGCCAGTATCTCGTCGATCAAAGCCGATAGGTAAGTATCTATAGGCAGCTCGCCGCGTCCGCCGCTTCTATAAAGCTTGTCATAGAGCAGCGACATGCTATGTATCCTGGCTTCGGC
>CALKWG010000297.1 GCA_938004315.1 uncultured Spirochaetaceae bacterium | reverse complement strand
GGCGACCACCGAGATCTACCCTCTTTCCCTACCCGACGCTCTTCCGATCTGGCGCGCGCCTCGCGCCACTGTTTAGCCGCGCTCGACCACGCGGCCAGGAAACCCTGGCTGAGGGCCGTAGCCTCGACGGGCACCCAAACCTTACCGCCGTGCAGGATAAGCTCGTCCGTCGAGGAAAAGACGCGCCGCGCTTCGAGCTCGGTCAAATCCAAAGCGAAGGCCGGGAATATATGGCCGGGGGTGGTGACGAACGCCGTCTCGACGCCTAAGGCCTCGAGGAAGGAGCAAAAGAGGACCGTCAGGTCGTCGCAATCGCCGGTCTTGTAATCGAGCGTTTGGATGGGGAACTGGACGTAGTCGATCGCGCCGCCGGCCTCGCTGAGCGCTTTATATGATGACGCTGGGTCTATCGCGTAGCGCAACCCGTATGCGGCGAGGGCGTCGAAGGATACCATGCCCTTCCTGAAGGCCTCGGAGAAGACCGCCCCTCCGGTCCCGGCCGCCGCCAGGGCGTTGCGGCTGAGCTTGAGGATCGTAGGGTCCTTTGCGGTCACGAAGGCCGCGGCCTTGCGGTCGTCGTCCCAAGTCACGGAGTTGCGGCTTTCGATACGGAGGTTAGCGGACCGCCGGGCAGTCATAGGAGAAGCCCCGCGGTAGTAGGTGACGATTATCTCCGCCTGTACGGCGTCCGTCTCGGTTATACCCAGGACATCGTTGCGAAGCAGCGCGCTCAGTTGGATATTGCGCGTCTCGCCGGGACGCAGGGCGGGGATCTCGGCCACTATAGCCGTCCCGTCCATGAACTTCGGTATGAGGAACTCGACCTTAACGTCCCGAATTTCCGTAGTCTCTGAATTCTTAATCCCGACAACGCCGAAAGGATTATCCGCGTAGTATTTATAAATCACCGGGAAGAAGGGACGCAGCTCGGGAGGGTCTATACGAAGGCGGGGCCGGCGGGCCGCGCCGCCGGCCTCGAAAGCGAGGCTCAAGGCGATGCGCGCGCTAAGGTCGAAGGGCTCGATACTCCCCGATCGAGAGGTCCATAGGAGGTCGATGCCGGGGCTTATGCCTAGGCTCATCGAGCCGAGATCGAAGCTAGCGAAGAGGCGGGCGGAAGTTAAGGGGTTAACTAAGGCCGGGGCGTCCGCGAGCATGGCCATATAGGCGCCGACATTGGCGTTTATGCCGAGGCTCAAGCCGCCCCGCCGCGCTACGGTCAGGTTCGGGCCGATGCCGATGTTGGCTATATGGATAACGCCGGCGTCGGCGTCGAGGAAGGAGGCTCGATAGCCGACGCGGAAGAGACCGTCGACGGGTCCGAGCAATCGGGGCAGTTCGAGGTCGATGTCCGCGCCGGCGCCCGCGATCACGAGAGAGGATCCGACGCTTAGAGGTATGCTGTAGGCCGGGGTGACGGTAACCGACTGGCTTTGGGCCTCCGCACGCGGGGGAGCAAGAAAGGCTAGCCAGAACATCGACGCGGCGGTAGCGCCGATCGCCTTGAGCTTGCGCACTCTGGGCCTCCTTATATTACCTTTTTAATAATATATACCATATTAAGAGGAAATAAAACTAAAAGGCAAAAAAAACCGGCGGCAGCGGCGCCGTCAGCCTAGGGATGGGTGGGCAGAAAGGCGCCCATAAGGAGTCAGGCGGATCTGCCGTAGGGGCGCCCGTTCTTATTTCACGAAGCGGGCGTAGAAGGCCTTGGAGAAGCCGTCGAGGTGGCTCGCGATGAAGAGCCCCAGGTACGCGCTCAAGGTTAGGCCGGAGACGAGGGCCAGGGGCAGGGTGTAGCCGGCCCCGTAGAGATCCCGCATGGCGGCGTAGCCGGCCATGAACGGGGCGGTCACCATGCCGACGATGATCAGGCCCCCCACGCCGATCCAGCCGCCCATGGCTATCTCCCGCCGGGGCGGGGGGACGAAGGGCAGGAGCGTCTCGATGCGCGGGGCCAGGTCGACGAGCAGCGCGGCCTCGGGCAGGGCGTAGAGCTCCAGGGCCGCTCCTAGGGCCGCGGCGACGCGGGCGCAGGAGGGGCAGGAGGCGGCGTGCTCGGCCATGTCGGCCGGAAGGCCGCGGGCCGCGGGGGCGGGCTCTAGGCAGTCCAGTCGCGCCTGGAAATGCGAACAGGTCATTCGGAGCCTCCTTCTAGGCCCAAGGCCGC
>CALKWG010000296.1 GCA_938004315.1 uncultured Spirochaetaceae bacterium | reverse complement strand
CTACCGCCAGGACTTCGACGAATTCCTAGAGCTGGCCAGCTATCGCGGGCCTAAGAGCGGGCCGGACGACGGCGGCAACAGCCTCTTCGCGGCGCTCGATTATTGGAACGGGGGGATGATCTACAGCGCGGCCAAGAACAAGGTAGGCGTGGTCCGCTGGTTCGGCTCCGGCCGCTAGGCTTCCTTGCGAGGCGCGGTGGGCCAGATATCGTAGAGGAAGGACTGCGCCTTGTGCAGGAGTTCGAAGAGGCGCTGGGCCTCGTCCTCGCCCATATAGGCGACGAGCTCCTTAAAGGCGTCCAGGTAGGTGTTGCTCGCCCGCTCGAGCTGGGCGAAGCCCTCCTCGGTAACGGTTAAGAAGACGGAGCGGCCGTCGCCCGGCGAGGGGCTGCGCGAGACGAGGCCGCGGCCGACCAAGGCGTTCAGGTGCTCGTTCACCGTGGGCGGGGAGATGTGCATGACCGCGCCTAAGTCCTTGGGCCGGACCGGGCCGTCGCCCTCCTCCGCCAGGCGATGCAGGGCCAGGAGCGCGTCGAACTCGGCTCGGCTCAGCTCGGGTAGGGGGCTACGTTTACGGTGGCTCCGTCGGATATGGGTGTACTCCTCCATAATCGCGAGGGCGAGGTCTTCAGGTTTCATTCGGTCTGCCATACTATCCTCATTATTCGGTATCCGAACTAAAATTGTCAAGCGCCGATGCCGAGCCGGCGTCCGCCGACGCGCGTGCGGCGGTTACTACGTACAGATACAATATACTATCCGGGTTCGATGGTTACGCAAGCGATATCGTTCGGAAATACGAAATATTTTGTGCCGCCAGGTCGAGGCTGGGCCGAGGGCGCCAGGTGGATGCGCCGATGGGCGCTCCGTCGGCTTCCCCCCGGCCTAGGCCTCGGCCTCGCCGACGAGCAGGCTCTCTACCTGGGCGTTATAGAGCCGCCAATAGACGCCCCGGCGCTCCACGAGCTCGTCGTGGGAGCCTTCCTCGGCGATGCCGTCCTCGGTCAGGACCAGGATGCGCTTGGCGTGCCGCACCGTCGCCAGGCGGTGGGCGATGATGAAGGTGGTGCGCCCACGCGACAACGCGTCCAAGGACTCCCGTATAGCCAGCTCGCTCATGGTATCGAGGGAGCTCGTCGCCTCGTCCAGGATCAGGATGGGCGGATCCTTTAAGAACATGCGCGCGATGGCGATCCGCTGCTTCTGGCCGCCGGATAGCTTGACGCCGCGCTCGCCCACCAGGGTGTCGAAGCCCTGCGGCAAGGCCCTGATGAAGCCCAGGGCGTTGGCGGCCGCCGCGGCGCGCTCTATCTGCTCGTCCGAAGCGTCCAGGCGGCCGTAGGCGATGTTCTCGCGCACGCTGCCGGAGAAGAGGAATACGTCCTGCTGGACGAGACCCACGGCCGCCCGGAGCGAGGCTATCGTCGCCCGCCGTATGTCCAGGCCGTCGACCGTGATCGAGCCCTCCTCGATATCGTAGAAGCGGGGCACCAAGGAGCAGAGCGTCGTCTTGCCGGCCCCGGAGGGTCCGACGACGGCCACGGTCTCGCCGGCGGCCACGCGCAGGTTCACCTTATGGAGCACCCGCTCCCTACCCTCGCCGTAGCGGAAGCCCACGTCCCGGAACTCCAGCTCGCCGCGGACGCTGGCCAAGGGCACCGCGCCGGCCTCGTCTTTGATGGACGGCTCGGTATCCATGATCTCTATGAAGCGGCCGAAGCCGGCGGCGCCTTCCTGGAACATCTCCATGGAGCGTACCAGGGTATCCAAGGGCTGGAAGAAGCGGGTCACGTAGAGGGCGAAGGCCGCGTAGGCTCCCGGGCTGATGGCCCCTCGGGCCGCCGCGTAGCCGCCGCCGGCCAGCACCACCACGAGCCCCAGGTTAGACAGGAAGCCCACGCCGGTATTGAAGACGCCGATATGCTTGACCGAGTCGACGCGCGAGGCGCGGAAGCGCTCGTTGCCCTCGTCGAAGCGGGCCGCCTCGAAGCCCTCGTTGCCGAAGGCGCGCACGACGCGCACGCCGGAGATGCTCTCCTCGATGCGCTCGTTGATGGCCGCCATGGTCTCCTTATTGCGTCGGAAGGCCCGGCGGAAGCGGCCCCGGAAGCCGTAGGAGAACCAGGCCAGGACCGGCACGACCGCGAAGACCACGAGCGCCAGGCGCCACTCGATGGCCAGCATCACGGCCAGGGAGCCGACGAGGCGCACGGAGGCCATGAGCAGGTCCTCGGGCAGGTGGTGCGATATCTCGGCCAGGTCGAAGAGGTCGGCCACGATGCGGCTCATGATCTGGCCGGTCTTGGTGTCGTCATAGAAGCGCAGGTCCAGGGTCTGCAGGTGCTTGAAGATGTCGCGGCGCAGGTCCCGCTGTATGTTCACGCCGAGCACGTGGCCGTAGAAGCCCACGATATACTCGAGCCCGGCGCGCGCCGCGTACATGGCGACGAGGACGAGGGCGAAGCGCGCCAGGCGCGCGTAGTCGCCGGCCGGCACGATGACGTCTATCACCTGCTTGCTGGCGGCGGGGAATACGAGGTCCGATAGGGACAAGAGCAGGGCCGATCCCAGGTCCAAAGCCAGGAGGCCCTTATAGGGCCGGTAGTAGCGGAGGAAGCGTTTAAGCATGGGGCCATGCTACTATCGCGCGGCCCTTCGTGTATACTGGAGGCATGGAAAGCGGACTCGGGTCGCGAGAGGCCCTGCGCGAGCGGGAGAAGGAGCTGGATTTCGTCTACCGCGCTGCCGAGCTCCTGTCCTCGGCGCGCGGCGAGCTCGGGCCGGTCCTAGAGGCCCTCGCCCGCGAGCTCAGGGCGGCCTTCGCCCTGCCCGCCTCGGCGCGGGTCGAGCTGCGCGCGGGCGGCGAGAGCTACGCCAGCGGCCCTTCCCGCCGCATGTCCGGCGACCTCATAGAGGCCGCCGAAGGGAACGTCGCCCTATCCTGCGCCTACCCGCGCCGCGCGGCCGGCGGCGTCCCGCGCTTCTCGGCCCGGGAGCGGCAGCTCTGCGCCTCGCTGGTCCGTTGGGTAGCCTTGGCCGCCGCGCGGGCCGAGGCCGACGATCGCGAGCGGGCCCGCGCGGCCGAGCTCGAGCGCAAGAACCTGGCGCTCTCGGAGCTCATATCCCGCATAGAGGACGAGAAGCGGACCATCCGCGAGGCGATGCGGGAGCGGCTCGAGCGCGATACGGCTCCCATCCTCGCCAAGCTGGCGGCCCTGGAACCGGGATCGGAGGCGGCCGCCCTGGCCGCCTTAGCCAAGCGTAGCCTAAGCGGGGCCTTTATCGAGCCGGCCTACGCCGATCGCCGCCTCTCCTTGAGCATCCGGGAGCGTGAGGTCTGCGAGCTCGTCGCCGCGGGCTTAAGCGGCAAGGAAATCGCTAGTCGCCTGGGCATAGCCCTCTCGACGGTCGAGCGCCACCGCCACAACGCCAGGAAGAAGCTCGGCTTAGCCCCCAGGCAAGGTAGCTTGGCGGCCATCTACGGCTGAAACGGGGCTTACTTGTATCAGTTCATACAAGTTACGTACAAGTTATTTTCATATTGCTATCAACAGGATATATGCCTATATATAGTATGAGCCGCCAGCCCATTCCCCAGGCGGCCCGTGCCGGGGGCCTCGCGGCCGCCCGAGCGATTCATCCCGGAGTACGACGTGAACGACTATCGCATCCTCCTCTGCAAGCCCGACCACCGGCGGCTCAGCGGCGTCCTAGACGCCATGAAGGCGAATCGCCGCCCCCTCTCCCCCCACCTGCGGCGCCTCGAGGCCGAGCTCAGGGCGGCCGAGGTCGTGGACTCCGCGGAGGGTAGGTCGGTCGGCATAGGCGGCTCCGCCTCGCTGCGCGACGAGGATAGCGGCGAGGAGTTCACGGTCCGCTTGGTATTCCCCGCCGAGCTCGACGGGACGAGCGCCACGGCGAGCGTGGTGAGCCCGCTCGGCGTCGCGCTCCTGGGGGAGCGGGTCGGCGCGTCCGTGCTCTGCGATAGCCCGAGCGGTTCGCGCCGCTTCACCATCCTGGCTATCGGGGCCTAGCCGACGAGTATCCCCAGCTTGACGAGGCCGTCGTAGACGAACTGCACCGCGAGGCCCGAGAGCACGAGGCCCATCATGCGCTCCACCACGGAGACGCCGGTCTTGCCCAGGAGCTTAAGGATGAGGCCGCTCGAGCGCATGGCTATGAACTCGACCGCCAGGATGGGAACGAGCGCCGCGAACAAGAGGCCCGTGATCGTCAGCCAGTCCCCCGCCCCGGTGGAATAGAGCATGATCGTGGTGACGGCTCCCGGGCCGGCTATCATGGGGATGGCCAGCGGGAAGACGGCCACGGAGCTCGTGTCCTCCTCGGACTCCTGGCTGGAGGTCTTGGAGCGCTTGGGCTGGCCGAAGAGCATGTCCAGCGATATGAGGAAGAACATCACGCCGCCGGCTATGTAGAAGGCGCCGGGGCTGATGCCGAAGAAGCTCAGGATGAAGCGGCCGGCGACGATGAAGACCGACAGGATGAAGCCGGCCACGGCGACGGCCTTGCGCATGACCGCCCGGCGCTCGGCCTGCCCCAGGTGCGAGGTCGCCGACAGGAAGAGCGGCACGATGCCGATGGGGTCCACCACGATGAGTATGGTAAAGAACATCTGTAGGTAGAGGGCTAGCATGGCCCGATAGTATACCCGCCCGACGGCTTGGGCAAGGCCGCCGGCCCGGGGAGCTCCGACCGTTTGACATGTCGGGCCGCAGGCGGTATTTTCTATCGCTGTAGCCTACCGATTACGAGGAGCATAATGCGATGAGCGCAGGTATAGAGCTGGGCGCGGCCAATTTCGCCGCCGAAGTCGAGCAGTCGAGCGTCCCGGTGCTCGTGGATTTTTGGGCCGAGTGGTGCATGCCCTGCCGCATGATCGGGCCCCATATCGACGACCTGGCCAAGACCTACGCCGGCCGGATCAAGGTCGGCAAGGTCAACGTGGACAACGAGTCGGATCTAGCCAGCCGCTTCAACATCATCTCGATCCCCACCCTGATCGTCTTCAAGGACGGCCAGCCCTACAAGCAGAAGGTCGGCGCGCTTCCCAAGCACGAGATCGAGAACATGTTCAAGGAGCTCGTCTAGACCATCGTTACGGCGCGTAGGGCGTCGACGAATTCTCCGATCCTATCGAGGCCCCGCCGCCTGAGCAGACGTACCAGTCGGCGGGGCCGTTCGTATCCGCCGGCCGCGGCGGCCGGCCCAGGGTCCGGGTTGACGCGGCCCCGGTCGAACGGGCGCAGCCCTCCGGCCGCGGCCCCTCGGGCCCGAAGTCCCAGGCCCCGAGCGCCGACAGGGCCTTGATCCGCGCCTCGAGCGCCGAGGTCCCGAAGCCCGAGTACTTCTGGCCGGCCGCGCTCTCCTTGTCGCTATAGAGAACCGCGTCCATGACCGAGCCGACCGGCGATGTAAACAGGCTTAGGGCCCCGTTTTTATCCGGCAGCCCCCCTCCGCCCTCGCGATACCAGAAGTCCCAGGCCGTAGGCAGGGCCCAGAGCCCGCCCGA
>CALKWG010000295.1 GCA_938004315.1 uncultured Spirochaetaceae bacterium | reverse complement strand
GAGGCGGCGACGGAGGCGATCGCCGTCGCGGCGTCGAGGCGCGCCGGATCGAAGGAGAACTCTAGGCGCATAGGGCCGTGGGCGACGAGCTCGAGCCCCGCCGGGAGCCCCGGACGCGTCCCGGCGGGCGTTGTCAGCCCCTCGCTCTCCGGCCCCGGCGGCTCGGCCAGGTCGACGACTAGGCGCTTGCGGCTGCCCGCCTCGCGCCGTAAGCCCGCCATGGTGCCGTCGAAGAGCGCCCGGCCCTTGCCTATCAGGAGCACCCGGTCGGCCAGGGCGTCGATATCGTCCATGTCATGGGTGGTGAGGATTACGGTCGTACCGCGCTCTACGTTCAGGCGGCGCACGAAGCCGCGCAAGGCCAGCTTGGACGGGGCGTCCAGGCCAATCGTCGGCTCGTCTAAGAACAGGAGCTCAGGCTCGTGCACCAAGGCGGCGGCCAGCTCGCAACGCATGCGCTGGCCCAGGGACAATTGGCGCACCGGCGTCTCGATGAAGGCCCCGAGCTCGAGCTCGTCGACGAGGAGCGCGATCATCGCGTCGCGGCGGGTTCGGGCCACGCCGTACATGTCCCCGAGGAGCATGAGCGAGTCGGAGACCGGCAGGTCCCACCACAACTGGGTACGCTGGCCGAAGACGACGCCCAAGCGCTTCACGTGCGCCTTGCGCTCCTTCCAAGGGACGAGCCCGCCGACGACGCAGGAGCCGCCGTCCGGCCAGAGTATGCCGGAGAGGATCTTGACGGTGGTGCTCTTGCCGGCGCCGTTGGGGCCTATGAAGCCGGTGACGCTGCCGCGCGGCACGGAGAACGAAAGCCCGTCCAAGGCCGGCACGGCCTCGCGCCTTCGGCGGAGCGTACCCGGCACGCGTTTATAAACCGTATAGCGTTTGATGAGCCGATCAACTTCTATCATAGGAGGGAGGGAGGCTATACCCTCCGCCTCCGCGCGTCAAGCGACGCTTCGCTTATAAGCGAACTTGCATCTGGCGGAACAGCGCGCGCATATCCTTAGGTAGCGGCGCTTCTAAGGACAAGGGCTCCCCGCCGCCGGGCCTCGGGAGCTCCAGGCCCAGGGCATGCAGGGCGGTGCGGCTGATGAGCGGGCGCTCCCCGTAGGGGTCGCCCTTCCACTTACGCTTCACCTTAGAGAGGAAAATCGGCTCGCCGTCGCCGTAAAGCGGGTCGCAGGCCACCGGGTAGCCCAAGGCGGCCAGGTGTACGCGTATCTGGTGCGTGCGGCCGGTCCGCGGCCGGGCCTCGAGGGCCGAGAGGGGGCCGAAACTATGGATGAGGCTGAACTCGGTGGCTGATGGCTTGCCCGAGCCGTCGATGACGGTCCGATGCAGGCGGTCGCCGTCCGGCGTCAAAGGCAGCTCGCAGACGGTCTCGGCCCAGCTGGGACGCCCCCTGACCGCGGTCACGTAGCGCTTCTTAGCCAGCCCGTCCTCGAAGGCGATCGAGAGCTCGCGGTGGGCGTCCTCGTCGCGGGCGAACACCAGGACGCCCGAGGTATCCTTATCCAGGCGATGCACGGGCCAAAGCCGGCCGAGGCGCTCCTCGAGGAGGCGGCTAGCGACGGGCGCATCGGGGTCGTAGCGGTCGGGAGAGGATAGCAGCCCGGAAGGCTTATTCACGGCGACGATGCGCTCGTCCTCATAGATAATATCGACGTCGTAGTTCATCGAAGCTACTATAGCCCGGATGGACGCCGCGCCGCTAGGCGCAGATACGCGGAACGGCGCGACGGAGGCGTTCGCCCGTCCGTCCGTTCGCCCGCCCCTCGCGGAGGATAATCGGCGTATCGCGGGCATAGCGGTCGAAACGGGCGTGATAAGGACCGAATAGCGGGGCAAAACGCTCGAATCGGCCCCCAAAGCACTTGCCGCCTACGGGGGCTTTTTAGTATTTTCCTATCCGCGAGCCGATCCTGGCCCGCCGGATCGTTCTGATCCGCACAACCGTATTAGCATACAAGCCCGCGTCCCCAAGGCCTAAGCGGCCGGGGTCACCGTGTTACGGACATGGCAGGGCGGAAGAAACCTACAAGGAAGAGGGAGATACGAGTATGGCCAAGCAGTTGCTTTTCAGCGAGGACGCCCGGAGGAGGCTCCTGTCCGGCGTCGAGCAGATTTCCCGCGCCGTCAAGGTTA
>CALKWG010000294.1 GCA_938004315.1 uncultured Spirochaetaceae bacterium | reverse complement strand
CGCGCGTAAGCCTACGGCTTAGCCCCGAGTTCTTTAGCCCCGATAACGACGGCGTGGACGACGAGCTGCGCATAGCCTTGAGCGTCGTCGACGCGAGCGCCATCGACAGCTGGCGCTTCGAGGTCTTCGAGGTCGCGGTGCAGGAAGGCGCCGCGGCGGCCCGACGCGAGCGGCTCTTCTTCGCCTGGTCCGGTCGCGGCCGGCCTGCCGAGCGCCTCACCTGGGACGGCCGCTCGCAGCGCGGCGAGCTCGTTGAGGCCGCCACGGACTACCCGTATCGCTTCACTATCAGCGACGTCTGGGGCAACGTGAGCGTCGTCGAAGGCGTCATAAAGGTAGACGTCCTAGTCGTGCGCGACGGCGATAGGCTCAAGATTAAGGTGCCCTCCATCGTGTTCAGGGCCAATTTCGCCGATTTCCGCGACCTGACGCCCGACGTGGTGGCCAGGAACGAAGAGGTCCTGAAGCGCATCGCCACGATACTCAACCGCTTCCGAGACTACCGTATCCGCGTCGAGGGCCACGCGAACTCCATCAGCAAGATGACCGGCGCGAACGCGGCCGCCGTCGAGCGCGAGGAGACGACCGAGCTCCTGCCGCTCTCGACGCAGCGCGCCCAGGCGGTCATGAATAAGCTCATCGAGTTCGGCGTGGAAGCGCGGCGCCTGTCGGCCCGCGGCTTAGGCTCGAGCGAGCCGGTCGTGCCCTTCACCGACGCCGAGAACCGCTGGAAGAATCGGCGGGTCGAGTTCATCCTGATCAAAGAATAGCTCTCGTACCCGCCGCGGCGCGAGCCGCGGCGGGGCCGGCCCGAGCCCCACGGTCGGGCCCCGCCGGCGGCCGGCCGACGGTAAACGGCGCTTCGCTTGCAAGCGGGGCGCCGTTTCCGTATATTCATCGCTATGAAAATACCCGAGTACCCCGAATTCGCCCCGATAGGCCTTGAGATGCGCGACGAGTTCTATCCGGCCTTGAACATGCTCGCCGACGGCATATCCGAGTTCACCTTTTCGAACCTCTATCTCTTCCGGCATACCTACGGCTATCAGGTCTCGCACCTGACGGGCAAGACCTTCCTGGTAAGCGGCGAGAAGCGCGGCGAGCGCTTCTTCGTCGCCCCCTGCTGCGTCCCCGACAACGATACCCTGGCCGAGCTGTTCGAACGCCACGTCTACCTGAAGAACATGTCGGAGACGCAGTGCCAGTCCGAGCGCATCCGGCTCGAAGGCGCGGGCTTCTCGGTGCGCGAGGATCGCGATAATTTCGATTACCTCTACAACCGCCATGACCTAGCCGAGCTTTCAGGCCGCGCCTACCACAAGAAGCGCAACTTGGTGAACGCCTTCCTTAACTCATATAGCTACGAGCAGAAGGAGCTCGACGAGGCCACCCTGGCCGACGCCGTGGCGGTGCTCGACGCGTGGCGGGAGGAGAAGGGCGTAGACGGCGACTACGCCGCCGCCAAGGAGGCCCTCTCCCTGTACCGGGAGCTGGGTATGCGCGGCGCGGTGTACTACGTCGACGGCAAGGCGGCCGGCTACGCCTTAGGCGA
>CALKWG010000293.1 GCA_938004315.1 uncultured Spirochaetaceae bacterium | reverse complement strand
CGGCTACCCCCGAGATCTACACTCTTTCCCTACACGACGCTCTTCCGATCTCCCGCCGCAGCAAGCCGGAGCCTCGCCCCGCGCTACGGTCCGGGCCGCCTTCACGGCCTTGATCGCGACGAAGGCGACGGCGGCCCCCACGACTAGAACGACGACCAGGGTATCCATGGCGCCCTCCTTAAGCCAGGCCCAGGAGCCGGCCGCCTTGGTAGACCACGAAGCCGACGACCCAGCCCGTGCCCAGGAGGAAGGCGAAGGTGATGCCCAGCCACTTCCAGCCGAGCTCGGCCCGTATCG
The DNA here is from genome assembly GCA_938004315.1 of uncultured Spirochaetaceae bacterium. Lineage (GTDB taxonomy): Bacteria > Spirochaetota > Spirochaetia > Treponematales > UBA12059 > DAIPLR01. Next base: position 2,213 of record CALKWG010000293.1, on the reverse strand, counting down.
TCGCCAGCGCGGCGAAGCAGGGCGGTATGATCAGGGTGAAGAGCATGAGCACGAAGGCCACCAGGGGGTTCATGACCGGGTCGGCGACCAGGGCCTCGCGGAGGGTGAGGCTTTCCTCGGTCTCCTCGCCGCCCACGCCGTACAGGATGCCTAGAGTAGAGACGACGATCTCCTTGGCGGCGAAGCCGGTGACGGTCGCCACGCCTATCTTCCAGTCGAAGCCCAAGGGGCGCACGGCCGGCTCGATGAGCTTGCCTAGGCGGCCGGCCACGCTGTACTCCAGGGCCGCTTCGCCCGCGGCGGCCTCGACCCGGGCCAGGACCTCGTCCTCGGAGGCCTCGGGCTCCTCGGCCATGAAGGCGGCGGCGACGGCTGCCGCCTCGTCCTCGCCCTGCTCGTAGGAGGGGAAGGTGGTGATGGCCCAGATCAGCACCGAAGCGGCCAGGATGATCGTGCCCGCCTTCTTGATGTATGACCAGCTCTTCTCCCAGACGTGCCAGAGGACGCCGCGCAGGGTAGGCGCGCGATAGGGCGGCAGCTCCATCACGAAGGGCGTAGGCTCGCCGCGCAGGATGGTCTTCTTAAGGAGCCAGGCCGAGACCAGGGCCAGGACCACGCCGATGGCGTAGACCAGCATCACCATATTCGCGGCGTTCTGCGGGAAGAAGGCCGCGGCCAGGAGCACGTGCACCGGCAGCTTGGCGCCGCAGCTCATGAAGGGGATCACCATGATCGTCACGATGCGGTCGCGCGGGCTCTTCAGGGTCCTGGCGGCCATGATGGCGGGCACCGAGCAGCCGAAGCCCAGCATCATGGGGAAGATGGATTGGCCGTGCAGGCCGAAGGCGTGCAGGAGCTTGTCGGTAGCGAAGGCCGCCCGGGACATGTAGCCCACGTCCTCCAGTATGGACAGGAGGAAGAAGAGTATGATGATGAGCGGCACGAAGGAGAACACGCCGCCTACGCCGCCTATGATGCCGTCCACCACCAGGGACCGCAGGAGCCCCTCGGGCAGGGCCGCCTGGGCCGCCCCGCCAAAGAAGCCGAAGAGCCCCTCGAGCCAGGCCATGGGGTATTCGCCTAAGAGGAAGGTCAGCTGGAAGACGCCCCAAAGCACGCCGGCGAAGATAGGCAGGGCCAGGATCGGGTTCATGATCACGCGGTCGATGGACTCGGTGAGCGAGAAGTCGGCCTTGCGCACCACCTGGATCACTTCCTTGACCGCGCCGCGGATATAGCCGTAGCGCTGCTCGGAGACAACGATCTCGGCGTCCTTGCCGTAGTGCTTCTCGAGCCAAGCCACCGCGTCCTTGGCCAGGGCCGCCACGGCCGCGCCGTCGCGATGGTACTCGAGCCGCTCGGCGGCGTGGGCGTCCTTCTCAAGGAGCTTCACGGCCATCCAGCGCGCGGGGTAGCGGGCGGCGAACGCGGCGTCGGCCTCGACGGCCTTCACCAGGCCCTCGAGCTTCATCTCCACCTCGTCGCCGTAACGGACCGACCTGGCCTCCGCGACCTCGCCGGCCGAGGCGGGTCCCGAGGCCGCGCCGTCTACGAGCGCGTCGATCGCGTCCAGGAGCCTCTCGACGCCGTCGCCCTTGGGGCCGACGGTCTTCACCATCGGTATGCCTAGCACGGCCGAGAGCGCCGCGTCGTCGATCTTGAGGCCCTTGGCCTCGGCCTCGTCGCTCATGTTGAGCGCTCCTATGACCGGTATGCCCAGCTCCTGGAACTGCAGGCAGAGGTAGAGGTGGCGCTCCAAGTTGGTGGAGTCGAGCACGTCGACGATCAAGTCCGGCTTCTCGTTCAAGAGGAAGTCGCGGGCGACCACCTCGTCCATGGAGTAGGCGGTCAGGCTATAGATGCCCGGGAGGTCGATGAAGCGGTAGCTCCGGCCGCCGCGCGAGCGCTGGCCTTCGCGGCGCTCGACGGTCACGCCCGGATAGTTACCTACCTTATGATGCGCGCCGGTGAGCGCGTTAAAAAGCGTCGTCTTGCCGGCGTTCGGGTTTCCCGCCAGGGCGACGCGCACGGTCTTCTGGGCCGTCATGTTCATTCGCATCCTTCCTTCAGATCGTCGCGCCCGCGGCGGCCGCCCCTGCCGGCGCCGCGCTCGGCGCCCCTGCCGCGCCCGCCTCTGCCGAGCCCGCCGCGGCCTAGGCCGAAGAGCCTGTTCGCATCCTCGGCGGCGGTCCAGTCGCCCACGGGCTCCACCT
>CALKWG010000292.1 GCA_938004315.1 uncultured Spirochaetaceae bacterium | reverse complement strand
TTATTAGAAACGGCTTGATTCGTCTGCGGGCCGCGCCTTCGATCTAAAGCCGCTTTCGCGAAGCCTTAAAAACCATCCGGCGCTCCGCCGCGTCGGGCCCGAAGGCGTCGGCGGCGTGAGGCAGACAGTAGCCGAGAGCCCTCCGCAGTGTCAAGGAGATTTTGGCGTAAATTTCATCAAAATAAATTAATCCGCGCGCAGAGCTAACAATAACGTAGCTATTTCATCAAAACCGTAACCATAGGGCTTTGACGCCACATAGCGCGGCGGATGCTGAAGTAAACCTTCATAGCGGCATACGTTTTGAACGCCGCATGAGTAGCTGTAGCGCTTGAACATCGGCTCGTCGTTCGGCGAATCGCCGACATACAAGACCGACGCTTCATCCGCCTCAGGATCGAAGCCGTAGCATCGGCGCAGGAAGAGCTCGGCCATCGATAGCTTATCGTAGTCGCCGTACCAGGCGTTGACGTGGATGGAGCTGATCTTGGCCACGGCGCCTTCCGATTCGCAATAGGCCTTCAGCTCCCGGGCGTAGGCCAAGTCCAGCTTCGGCTCTTCCTCGGCGAAGTCCAAGGCCAGGTCGAAGAGTCGATACGGCTGATCCTTGGCGATGCGGAGCCCCGGGAATCGGGCGGAGGCGCCGGCTCGTAGCCCTGCTAGGCGCTCGGCCGCCGCCGCGGGCTCGCCGGCGTTCGGGTGATAGAGGCGCTCCAGGGTTCCGTCGACCTGGTAGAAGGCGAAGGCGCCGTTCTCGCCGACGACGCCGGCTATGGGCCATTGCCGGGCGATGAGGTCGCACCAACCCGCCGGACGGCCGGTGACGGGAACGCAGGCCAAGCCGGCGCGATAAAGCTTCCATATAGAGGAAAACGATTCGGGCAGAAGATAACCGTCTTCGGTTATCGTATCGTCGATATCAAAGAGGACATACTTAACGCATCGCGCCGCGGACCTATCGAGTTCGGCGATCGGAACCATTTCGTAACACTCCTTGAACGGAACGCCGCGTTGACCAAGCCCCGGAGGCGGGCTATAGTCGCCGCATGAACCTAGCCACGATCGTAACCGGGCTCCGCATCGTCCTCGCGCCGCTCTTCTACTTCCTTTTTACCACGAGCTCGGCGCCGGGCACAATGACGGCGGCTCGCGCCGCCGCCCTCGTCATCCTGTTCCTCGTCATCGAGATCACCGACGCCTTAGACGGCATGGTCGCCCGCGCCACCGGCACCGTATCCGATTTCGGCAAGCTCTTCGACCCCTTCGCCGATTCTCTAGCCAGGCTTACGTATTTCTTAGCCTTCGTCGTGGCCGGCGCCATGCCCGGCTGGATATTCATGCTCGTCCTCTACCGCGACCTGGGCGTCTCGTTCGTCAGGATCCTTTCGATGAAGAAGGGCGTCGCCATGTCGGCCCAGCTCTCGGGCAAGATCAAAGCCTGGGTCTACGCCGTAGCCGGCGGGGCGGGCATGGCCGCCCCGATGGCGGCCGCCTGGCTACCGGGCCCCTTGGCGAACGCCGCCGCCGCGATAGCGCAGGCCTGCTTCTACGCCTGCGCCGCGACCGCGGTCTGGACCATGGCCGACTACATGGCGGCCTACCGGCGGATAGCGCCGAAAGGATAAGCATGGATACGCGGCCGATCGTACGAAGCATAGCGCTCACGAGCGCGGCGCTCTTCGCGACGCAGTGCGTCATCTTCGCCCTCTACGCCGTCCCCAATCGCTTCGCCGGACGCTACGTCCTACCCTTCGCGATCGGCGCGCTCGCCTTCCACCTCGTCATCGCAGCCGCGCTCTACGGCTTTCGTAACGATTTCGTAAAGCTACCCGGCGAGGAGTCCCTGGATCGCGTCAATCTAGCGAACAGGATCACGCTTTTTAGGCTCAGCACCCTGCCCACCCTCTTGATCGTGATTATCGCCAGCAAGGACTACCGCATCCGAGCGCCGCTCATCGTCCTCGTAGCCCTCGTCTTCATCACCGACTTCCTCGACGGCCTCGTCTCCAGGCGGGGGCATGAAGTGACGCGCATCGGCAAGATGCTCGATTCGGCTAGCGACTACGCGGTCCTGTTTGTCATATCGATCGTTTATTATTATTTTCACCTTATACCCGCCTGGTTCCTGTGGCTCCTCTGCGTGCGCCTCGTCGGGCAGGCGTGCATGATGCTCGTCGTACTGGCCGTGAAGAAGAGCGTAACGCCGAAGACGAGCTTCATGGGTAAGCTGACCATAGCGACGACCATGGGGCTCTACACCTTCGAGCTCCTGCGCTTCGTCGCGCCGCTACCCGAGCGCGCCTATGCGGCCGCCGAATACGCGGTCGGCGCGATCGTCGCCCTGTCGATCTTCGACAAGGTAGGCATCATGGTCGCCGACCTACGGGCTACCGCCCCTGCGAACCCTGGGACCGGAAGGATCAACGCCCCCGAGAACGGAGAGAACGATGCCCATTAAGAGCGCCCTAGAGATCGCCATGGAACGCACCAAGGACCTTAAAGTAGACCCTAAGGCCCTCGCCGCCGCCGAGGCCAAGCAGGAAGGCAAGCGCCTGGCCGGCGAGTACCTCGCCGATCCCGCCGAGCTGGATTTCAAGGCCAAGCTCGCCGCCGTCCCCAAGGACCGGCGCGAGGCGGCCAAGGAAGGCGCCTTCGAGGTGTTCGCCTCGCGGCTCCAGCTGCCCCTCGGCGCCGACGGCGGCGCGGAGGCCGAGTACGCAGCCGTCGAGGAGGGGCTCAAGGCGCTCTGTACGGTTCCGTTCGGGGAAAAACGCATCGCCGATCTCTTTAAGCAGCTCGTCGGCTTCCTTAAGCAGTACCTGGACGACGCCAAGAAGGTGGACGAGGCGATACGCAAGCAATACGCGCCCAGGCTCAAGGCTAAGGAGCAGGAGATGGCCGCGCGCATGGGCCGCCCGGTGCGCATCGACCCCATGTCCGATCCGGAGTTCGCCGCCTTCTATAAGCAGAACGTAGGGCAGATGAAGGCCCAGTACCAAGGCGCCTTAGACCAGGCGAAAGACGACCTAGCCGCGCTCTGCGGCTTCGGCGCCCGCTAATCCGCCCGGGTCGAGAGGCGTATCGCCAGGAGCGCGGCGTCGGAACGCCTGACGCCGGGCACGCGAGAGGCTTGCCCCAAGGTTAGGGGGCGAGCCTCTTTTAATTTCTCACGAGCCTCGGTCGAGAGGCCGGGGACGGCGTCGTAGTCGTAGTCGGCGCGTATGCGTAGGCCATCGAGCTTACCGAGCCTGGCGGCCAGGCGCTCTTCCTTCTCGATGTACCCCTTGTAGCGCAGGTCGAGGACGACCCCGTTTAGCCATTCGACCGGGTAGGCGCCGAGTTCGGACAGGAGCCCGGCCAGCGGCAGCTCGGCCAGGCGATGGTCGCGTAGCGCCTCCGCCAAGGACTCGCCCGCCCGCCCGAGCAGCTCGGGCCAGGTCGTCGCGTCGGCGCTCGTTACCCGTCGGGCCGCGAGGAGCTCTGCGATCGCGTCCATGCCGGCGGTCTTGGCCTTGAAGCGTTCGACGCGCTCGGTATCGGCCAGCCCTATGCTCACGGCGTAGGGGGTGAGCCTACGGTCCGCGCTATCGTGGCGCAGGGTCAGGCGATGCTCGGCGCGGCTGGTGAACATACGGTAGGGCTCCTTAGCCCCGAGCGTAACCAGGTCGTCGATCATCACCCCCGTGTAGGCCTCCGAGCGCGACAGGATAAGCGGCTCGGCCCCGGACAACGCCAGCGCCGCGTTGACGCCGGCCATGAGCCCCTGGGCGGCGGCCTCCTCGTAACCCGAGCTACCGTTCGTCTGCCCCGCGAAGTAGAGCCCCGCTATGCGCTTGGACTCCAGGCTGGGATAGAGCTCGCGGGCGTCGACGTAGTCGTACTCCACCGCGTAGCCGGGGCGCACGAGCCTAGCCTCGGCGAAGCCCTCCATCGTGCGGATGAATTCCTCCTGTACCTCCTCGGGCAGGGACGAGGAGAGCCCGTTCAGGTAGAGCTCGTCGGTGTAGAGCCCTTCGGGCTCGACGAAAATCTGGTGCCTATCGCGGTCGGGAAACTTGACCACCTTGTCTTCTATGCTGGGGCAGTAGCGCGGGCCGCGGCCGACGATCTCGCCCGAATAGAGCGGCGAGCGGGCCATGTTCCGCCGTATGACCTCGTGAGTACGCCCGTTCGTGTAAGCGACGCGGCAGGGAACGTCGGCCGGCGGCTCGGCGCCGCCTTTGAAGCTAAAAGGGAACCAGTCAGGGTCGCCATGCTGCGGCTCCAAGGCGTCCAGGTCGACGCTGCCTGCCTTGATCCTGGCGGGCGTGCCGGTTTTCATGCGGCCGAGGGCCAGCCCCCGGGCGCGGAGAGCGCCGCCCAGGCCCAAAGCCGCGGGCTCGCCCAGGCGCCCGGCGCGCGCGCGCCACTCGCCCACGAAGACCGTACCCTCCATGAAGGTGCCGGCGGCCACGACCACGGCGCGCGCGCCGATGCGGCCGCCCCGCTCGGTGATCGCGCCCTCGACCCGCGATCCGTCCGCCGAATACAGGAGCTCGACCACGGTATCCATGAGGACATCCAGGCCCGGCTGGCCCTCGACAGCGCGGCGGGCGAGCTCCGCATAGCGGGCCTTGTCGGCCTGGGCGCGCGGCGCCTGCACGGCCGGGCCGCGAGAGCGGTTAAGGAGGCGCCACTGAATGGCGGCGCCGTCTATCAGGAGGCCCATCTGGCCGCCGAGCGCGTCGACCTCGCGAACGAGGTTGCCCTTAGAGAGGCCGCCGATCGCCGGGTTACAGGACATGCGGCCGATGGCGTCGGGGTTCTGGGTGATGAGGAGGGTCCTATGGCCGAGCCGAGCCGCGGCCAGCGAGGCCTCGATACCGGCGTGGCCGCCGCCGACGACGATGCATGCGTAGTCCATGGCTACTTCCCCACGCAGAAATGAGAGAAGAGCGCGTCCAGGACGTCCTCCCCGCTCGCTTCGCCTACGAGGCCGGCGAGCTCGGCCTGCGCGGAGGCGAGGTCGAGCGCCAGGGCGTCTAAGGGGAGGCCCGCCTCGCCCGCTTCGGTCGCCTCTTCTAAGGCCCGAGCCGCGGCCAGGAGGG
>CALKWG010000291.1 GCA_938004315.1 uncultured Spirochaetaceae bacterium | reverse complement strand
CCAAGGCCGTCGCCACGACGCTCATGCCGCATGAAGTATCGTAGCCCTGCTCCAAAGTGTAGCGGAAACGCAATGATTCTTTAGGCGCCATAGAAACGCAATCTAAAGCCAAGAGAATTATAAAAAGCTTATTCACGCTCTCGTCCCGTACGTTTTTGATTATAGATCACTAAAACCGAATCGCCTCTCTGTACGGAAAGAGTCTTGAATCGGATATGAACGAGCGTATCAACAAAGCGATAAAAATCGCTTGCTTGTGGGTTCGTTGAAGCAACGATCAAAGATTCACCATCGACGCTAACTATTCTATCGTACTGACGTATGCCGTATTCCGTCGCCAATGGGTTCTTCTCGTGGATAGATTTTACCTCGATTTTACCGGAGGTCTTACCGTTTTGATCGTTTATTGATACATCTACTCGGAGCTTTAGGGCGGATGCCGCTTGGCGCGAAAGTTGGTAGTTTTCAGCAAATTTGAAATAGCAAGCTTGATCAAGAAAATCTAAAATGAAGACGCCTTCACTCAAAAAGTAAGAGCCAATGAATACATCGCTATTAGAAAATAATAGATATTGTTCTTCGAATGCTACATTGGCCAACGTTTTATTCCCGAGTCTTACGAGAGGAATGGAGCCTACTACGAGCTGCCCTTCTCTTCCCTTCCCATACGCAAGCCCCTGCGGAATGATGGAGTCCGCACTCCATGCAGTTTGAGGCTTTTTCTTTCGGAGCATCATAGTGTACTCACCACCCGAATCCACTCTAGTGCGTCTTTTTTTATTATCGATCTCGATTTCTAAGTAAGCAAAGGGATCCATGCGGATATGTTCATAGTTCTCAGTACTAATACGCTCCCGCCAATTCGTGCCAAGCATCTCACCAAGTTTATTGCCATAATCGAGCCTAATAATTAAGTTCCTTAACACATCTAATCCGAGAATGCCATCTACATAGCCTTCAAAGCGTCTTGAATTTTTTTTGCTCATTAGTGCCCAAGTAATATTGTTAATAGTTGAACCAGCAACACACAGATTAGACTTTAAGGTCGCCTTCAGCTCAACCCCATAATGAGGGGCAGCTGACTCATAAAGTGCTACTCCACGATAACATTGAACACCAACAGCCTTTGCGACTCTACTTGAAATGGAACTATGAGTTGATCCAGTATCTACTGCAAAACGCCATTGACGTCCTCCCAACTCGACGTCAACCATGGGACACTTTCCCTCCTTCAAGGGAAAACTCATGTATAGATCAGGAGGAACTATAGGCCTCGAGCTAATAGATCGTTCATTTAGAATCAAGGCCAGCAAGCATACAACGCATAATGTTACAGCTAGAATCGGCATGTGAATCCTTAACATTATTTTCTACTTAATATCACCTTCAAATGTAACCAAGGAAGATGGGCACCCGCTGAAAGAACCGGATGCCCATCATAGTTTGACCTACCTGATGTACCTTCCGCCTCTTGTTGACTTATCCCTCAGCACAATCTGCTTTTGTCGGGCGTTTTCACGATCAATTCGCGCTAGCTCTGCATCTCTCTCTTGTGAGAATTCAAATTTAAAGAAAGGCGTCTCAAATTTCATTGTAGTTTTAGTGACACCCTCTCTGCTCCCCATCCCTCCATCAACCTCCTCCATCTCACCCGGGCTCAGCGCCACGGCCTCGATATCGGCGAACAGGTCGTCGACCTGCGCGGCCGCTACCTCGTCGGCGAAGGCGAACGCGGCCGCGATGGCGAGCATCGCCAGGAATAAGCCCCATTTCTTCATGTTGATCTCCTAATAAACGTTTTTATCTCGCCGTCCCGCCGGGCCCGGTTGAGCGGAAGACGTAGCAACATTACCCCCCCCCCATCGATTTTTGTCAAGAAAATAATAACGATTGCCACCAGTTCTTATAGGAGGGGGTTCTAATTCTTGCCTGAGAGCTAACCGGTGGCACGCAAAGTTATCCGCGTCTACGGCTTTTATCTAAGCTCGTTCTTAGGAGGATGAACAGCGGACCGCCAAGAAAGACGCTCAATGAGGTACCGATCATTGACGAGACGATGGTCTCCTGCCTCGTAAAAAGCCGATAGGTAAAGTAAACAAGGGCGAAAGGTATAGACCAATGCAACCCCCTTCGGACGTATTCTAAATATTTCATCGTTCCTCCATGCAAGGACAGTAGCACATATCTAGTGAGCTTATCATTGGATGCGGGCAAGTGCTTAAAAGCCTTATTCCGAGGCTAGCCGCCGCTATCTGCCCCTATCCCGCCGGGCGCCGCCCGCCGATACCTAGAGGGTATGAAGACCTACTACACCGAGCCTAAGCCCGGCGAGGAGCTAGAGGCGGCGCGCTGCCCCGTCTGCGGGCGCCAGGATACCAAGCCTTGGTGGGACTGCGGGAGCTTCCGCTTCGCCCGCTGCTCAGGCTGCGGCCATGTCTACCAGAACCCCCGGCCGGTCCAGGCGGCGCTCGCGGAGCGCTACGACGACGGGTATAAGCAGTACGAGATCGAGAGCGCGGCCCCCTTCTTTAATCTCATGCGCCTGGGGCTCGAAGACCTGGGCTTCGACGAGCTTGAAGCGGGCATGGGCCCTGAACGCTCGTTCCTGGACGTGGGCTGCGCTACGGGCGTGCTCGTGCGCCACCTGGCCGACCGCGGCTGGCAGGCCGTGGGGGTGGAACTCTGCGAGGGCTCGGCCCGCTGGGGCATTGAAAAGCGCGGCGTGGATATCCGCATAGGCACCCTGGAGGCCGCGGCCTTTCCCGACGCGAGCTTCGACCTTATACACGCGAGCCACCTCATTGAGCACCTGCCCGAGCCGGGGCGCTACGCGGACGAGCTAGCGCGCATCGTAAAGCCCGGCGGCTACGTTATTACGGTGACGCCGACGACGAGCGGCCTGCAAGCTAAGCTCTTCGGCGCGCGCTGGCGGAGCGTCATAGCGGACCATGTACACCTCTTTAACACGCCCGGCCTTAAGCGCCTCTTTCTTGAACGCGGCTTCAAGGTCGAGCGCGTGAAGACCTGGGGCGGCCTGGCGCGGGGCTACGGCCCGAGCTGGCTTAAGCGCCCCTTAGACCGCCTGGCCAAGCGCTGGGGCTTCGGCGACGTGGTCGCGGTCCTGGCGAGGAAGGCTCCCTGACCAAAAGCCTTGGCGAACCCACCGGGAGCCCCGTGTATCGGCCGGATTCAGGCGGCGCGAGCCCTTAAAAAAAATACTTTCGGTATTCCGAATCATGCCCTACAATCCTCCCTATGCATCTTGATGCATAAACATACGACCCGAGCGATGTAGAAGGAGGATCCATGAGCCAAGGGACCGAACAATGGAAGAGCCGATGGGGCTTCATAGCCGCCGGCATAGGCATGGCGATAGGCACGGGTAATATCTGGCGTTTCCCGCGCATGGTGGCCAATAACGGCGGTTTCCCCTTCATCATCGCCTGGACCATCGCGCTCCTCGTCTGGGCCATCCCGCTGCTCATAGGCGAGCTCGTCATGGGCCGGAAGACCCGCCTGGGCAACATAGGCGCCTTCCGCGATTTCGCCGGCAAGGGCTTTACCTGGATGGGCACCTGGCAGGTGGCCGTGTGCCTCCTCATCATGTCGTACTATTCGGTGGTCATGGGCTGGTGCGCCAAGTACTTTACCCTGGCGGCGACCGGCGCCTTCGCTAAGCCCCTTGACCTGGAGGCCAC
>CALKWG010000290.1 GCA_938004315.1 uncultured Spirochaetaceae bacterium | reverse complement strand
GCTTCTTCTCGAAGAGGGCAAGCTTGCCGCCGGCGGACGCGTAGAGGGACTTGAAACCCTCCTCGTCGTCCGCGACTATACGCTCGCCCAAGAGCTCGTAGGCGCTCGGCGCGTATTGGGGGTACTCCTCCCTCAAGCCTCCCTGATCGAGGAGGTAGCGGTAGAGCTCGGTGTTTTCCTTCTTGGCCGCCCTGAGCGCCGATGCCATGTCGTCTTTGGGCAGCTCGGAGCGCTGGGCCAGGAGCAGGTCTACGACGGCGTAGGATCCGGTTGCTGCGTGCCAGCGCACGGCCATGGTCAGGGGATAGATAGCCAGCTTCTGGGCCGAGAGAAAGGCTTTCAGGCCGGGAAGCTCCTTGCGGAGCGCGGCCTCGTCCCCTCTATAGATGGCGCCCATCAGCGGATGCTCATGCGCGCCGGCCTGCAGGAGGGCGGCGGCCAGGTCGGCCCGCAGCTCCGCGCGGGCGGAGAGCATGGCCGTCCATCCTTCGTCATTGGCCTGGTTCACGTCGGCGCCGGCGTCTATGAGCGCCTTGACCGTGGCGAAGTCGCCGCTCGCGGCGGCGAACAGCAGGGGCGTCCGCTGCTTCACGTCGTTCCTCGTGTACGTGATGGTGGTAGTGCCCTGGAACCAGTCGGTCGCGAAGGCCGTGGCGGATTTCGCGTCCACATCGGCGCCGGCGGCGATCAGCAGCCTGCAGATCGCGGCATGGCCCCCGCGGGCGGCCATCATGAGCGGCGTGTACTTATACTCCTTTACGGCCAGATCGGGTTTGGCGCCTGCCGCCAAAAGGAGGCGGACGCATTCGGCCTGCCCCGCGGCGGACGCTAGCCAGAGCGGGCTAGCGCCGGTGTAGCCGGACACCCAGGCCGTCGCGTCCGGCTTAGCCCCCCGCCGTATCGCCTCGGCTACCAGGTCGGGGTAGCCGTTGAGCGCCGCCTGGGCCAAGAAGGGGCCAGGGTTCGCGGTGCCATAGGCGTTGCCGAATTTATTGACGTCGTAGCTCCGATGGGGCGCGCGCAGGAAGAGGGAGAGAACGCCATGGGTCGGCGTCTCGAAAGCCAGGGCATAGAGCGCGAAGCTTGAGCCCACCGTACAGCCTTTTCCTATCAGGTAATCGACGATGGCCCCTTCTTCAAGCGCGGCGGCCCGTATGAGCGCCCGCTCTGCGCTCTCCTGGTCGAACCATCCGGCGTCGACTATGGCCCTAACGAGCTCCGGCCGCCTATGGGCTGCGGCGAGCTCTAGGGGCGTGGCGTCCCTCGGGCTGGCCACGTACTCTCCCTTGCCTATGCCCTGGCCGATGAGCGACAAAGCGCGGCCGTAATCCCGCAGCTTGATGGCCCGCATGAGAGGCGCGGACGAAGCTATCGTGCCGCCTTCGCCGTAGCTTTGATCCATGCCGCCTTCTAGCATCTTGGAGACCGTGGTGCATGACGGGAAGAAAGCCCCGGCCGCGGCTATAGCCGCGGCGATCCACAGCGCCCTTATTTTTTTCATGATACCCTCCCTGACGATATGCCCGCGCCTCTTAGTCGGCGCTTGGGCCTTTAGATTCGGCGCCCTATGCGGCCGCGTTGCGCGTGGCTAGGCCGCGGCCGATGGGCTGCACGAATCATAGGCTCCGGCTTCGGGGAAGGCGTATTGTACGAAAGTATTATTTCTCAGACGCCCAACTCGGCTTAGAAGGCCCGGCGGGCTAAGGCGACGACTTCGAGGCGGCTCCTACAGCCGGTCTTACGGAAGATGGAGCCGAGGTGCGCCTTAACCGTACGTTCGCTTATAAAGAGGTTCCTGGCCAGCGCTTTGTTGGAGAGGCCGTCGCATAGGCCTTCTAGGAGCTCAAGCTCCCGGTCGCTCAGGCGGAACGCGGTCTTCAGGGCGTTAAGGGGGCCGGCGCAGGAGCGCTCCGGCTCGGCGCCCCGGCCCGCCCCCTGCCCATCGAGCAGGCGCAGGTAGTTATGCATATGGCCGTTCACGATATCCAGGATCTCGCAATCGCGCGCCGTGAAAGGGGGCGATTCCCGGGTCCGCTGCAGCGAGAGCACCAGCGGCCAGGCCGGCCGGAACGGGCTTAAGCCCGAATGCAGGCCGAGGGGCCGGGCGAAGTCTTGCATAAACTCCGAGTCGGGGATGCGGTTCCATAGGACGATATCCCGCCCGCGCCGCGCCACGCCCGCGGGATCGTAGGCGATGAAGGGTACCTTGGCGTGGTAGTACGCGTTGTACTGCTCGAAGGTGCGGCGGTCCCAACCCCCGCAGGCCTGGCAGCGTATGGATCGATCAAAGATGCCTACGCCCACGTCCCAGGCAATGATGCGGCCGAGCCGAGCCAAGACGCGGCTATAGAGCTCTTCCTTGTCGGCCGCGGCGCCGGTATACAAGAGCAGCTCATTGATCTGGTCCCAGGGCAAATAGGCCACCGGCGTTTCCTCGCGGTCCTTTCAGCCGGCGGGCCGGCTCAGGCTCACGATGAGTATCAAGGAGCCGGCCGGCCTTGTCAAATCGATGGATCGCCCATCCCTTGAGCTTGATGGTCCCGGCTAGGGTACCAAGCCCCTCCATGGCATGAGCATAGGCTTACTGGAATCGTAGCCCGCGGCCCCATCCAGCGGCGTACCCCAGGCCCAAAGGCCGCCGTCCGCCGCCACCGCCGCCCCATGGCTGGTGCCCGCCGACCCGCTCAACCAAGCCCTTTCAGGGCCTAAGCGCGTCAGAGTAAGGATGGTAGAAGTGCTCGGAACCACGCCGCTGGCGAAGTAGGTGTTCCCGCCCCATACCCAGAGCGAGCCGTCGGAGCTCAAGGCGCAGCCGCCGCCCGCGCGTAGGCTGAGCGTTTGCCAGCTTTTGCCGGCGCCTATCTGGACCGGCAAGGGCGAGCCGGCGCTATTCCCGTCGCCCAAGAGGCCATCGCCCCAGGTCCATAGGCTACCGCCTGATCGTATCCCGCCTGCCTTACTGCTTTGGATATATACCTTTTGCCAGTCGTTCAGGCCGCCGATACGCATGGGGATATCGTAATAATTATCCGTGGTGCCGTCGCCTAATTGCCCCCCGTTGTTCGACCCCCAGGCGAACAGCGCGCCGTTCTGGATGGCGAAGCTGCTTGAACCGCCCGCGGCTATCCAAGTCCAGCCGGTTTCGTCGCCCAAGCGCGCGGGTGCGGCGATTTGCCCGTCGGCGCCGTTCCCCAGCTCTCCGTAGGATTCGGTGCCCCAGGCCCAGAGGCTGCCGTCGCTTTTCAGGCCTAGGGCATGCCCGTTGCCCACGGCCACCATGCGCCAATCGCTGGCGGTCCCGACCCTGGTAGGAATTAATATATCTTCATACGGGCCGCCCAGGCCCAGTTGGCCTTGGCCGTTCTTGCCCCAGGCATACAGTTCGCCGGCATCGTTGATGGCGAAACATCGGAGGCCGCCGCAGGCCGCCTGTAGCCAATTGTCCGCGCCGCCGACTTGTACGGGCTGGTAGCGGCTGGTCGTGCCGCCGTCGCCCAAGCAGCCGTTGGCGTTGTTGCCCCAGGACCACAGCGTGCCGTCGCTCGCGATAGCCAGGGAGAAGCCGCCCGGCGAACAGCATACCGAGGCGAAGGCTTTCATCGAGGCGGTGACTATCGCCCGCGGGGCCGCCCCCGCGCTGGAGGACCCGTCGCCGAATTGGGCGCGCTGGTTGGACCCCCAGGCATACCAGCGCCCGTCCGCCTTGCGGGCGAAGCTATTGTCCGCCGCGGCCAGGGCCAGATCCCAGCCTCCGCCGGCATCCAGGAGCGTAGGGGCAAGGACATGATTCAGTGGCCGGCCGTTTCCGATCTGGCCGCTGCTGTTCCCTCCCCAGCTATACAGGTCGCCGCTCTCCTTAATCGCCAGCGCATGGTTCGAACCCGCGCTCACCGAGCGCCAATCCGTATCGGCGCCAACCTGAGTCGGGACATAGACGGTGCTGGACGGGGGGCCGTAGCCCAACTGCCCCTGGGTATTATAGCCCCAGCTCCAGAGGCTGCCGTCGTTTCGGAGGCCCAGGGAATAGCAGCTGTTTACCGCGACCGCCGTCCAGCTAGAGGCGCTTCCGACGCGGCTAGGCAGCAGGCTGCCCGCCGTTCCCGAGCCTAAGCCCAGGGCGCCATACTCGTTCGAACCCCAACCCCACAAGCTCCCGTCTTCCTGAATCCCCAGGCAATGGTATTCGCTGCAGGCTACCTGCCTCCAGGTCGCGCCTGGGCCTATCTGCACGGGAGCCAGGCGTGTCTCGGTAGTCCCGTCGCCCAGCTTGCCGTTGCTGTTTAGTCCCCACGCGAAGAGCCTGCCGTCGTCCTTTATGGCATAGGACGATATATAGCCGGCATGAATGTACTTCCAGTCGCTGTCGGTACCGACCCGTACGGGCTGGGTCTGCATGGCGCCGCTACCGCCGTCGCCTATCGCCCCGCTGTTGGCCTGGCCCCAGGCATAGAGCGAGCCATCCCTCTTTAAGGCGAGGATATGGGTCGGCCCGCAGGATACGGTCGCCCAATCGCTATCGCCGCCGACTCGTGTCGGCGAGTAGGCGATAAAGGACGTTGGCTGGCCCGTGCCTAAGACGCCGGATTCG
>CALKWG010000289.1 GCA_938004315.1 uncultured Spirochaetaceae bacterium | reverse complement strand
GCGTGCGAAGCGCGCGCCTGGACCTGGCAGGCTCACCGCTCTCGGTCGCGGTGGCCCACGGCCTTAAGAACGCGCGCGTCCTCCTCGACGAACTAGCGGCTGGCGCGAGCCCCCACGCCTTCATCGAGGTGATGAGCTGCCCAGGCGGCTGCCTAGGCGGCGGCGGCCAGCCGCTGTCGCCGGACTGGGACATCAAGGAGGCGCGCCGCCAGGCGCTCTACGCCGAGGACCGCTCGCTACCGCGCCGGGAGTCGCATCGCAACCCTTCGGTGCAGGCGCTCTACGAGGAGTTCTTAGGGAAGCCGCTCGGCCACGTTTCGCACGAGCTTTTACACACGCATTACCAGCCGAGGCTCGTGAACTAGCGTTGGCCGCGGCGGCCGGTATCCGGCGTGGCGGCCGGACGTATCGGCCGCCCGCCCGATTAAAAACGTGCCATAGGCGGCCGGAGCTACAAGCCGACCGCCGATTTCCCCTAGCCTAGGCTCGAAAGCTCGATGCGCCAGTAGTCCATGCTGTTCTCTTCGACGAAGCCGAGGGATCTATAGAGGGCGAGCGCCGCTACGTTGGTATCGTCGACCTCGAGGGCGACGCGTCGGACGCCCCGGGCGCCTAGCATACCCAAGACCGTACGCATGAGGGCCCGGCCGAGCCCGCGGCCGCGGAGCTCGGGGAGGACGCCGACGCCGAAGATCATGGCCTCCGCCGCCTCCCCGTCGGCTCTCGACTTGAACTGCGCCGCCGCCAGGCCTATCGCGCCCGAAGGGTCCATGGCCAGGTACTGCTCGCGCCCCGGCTCGGCGAGGCAGCCTTCTATGAAGGCGCGCGCCCCGGCCGCATCCTCGTCGAAGCAGGCGGCCGAAAGCGCGGCCGCCTCGTCGAGTTCGGCCGCGCCGACCGGCCTTAAGCAAAGGCCCGTCGGCTCGAGCTCCGCGCTTTCCGTTCGATCGCCCCCGCGGCCGAGCTCCAAGGCCATGCCGTATTCGGTCCGCGCCTTGGCGGCGCCGAGCTTCTCGGCGACGATGTGGCCGAAGCCCAGGCGTGAATCGGAAACCAGTAAGGCCGCGGGGACGCCGTGCAGCCTCAGCTCATCGAGCGCCGCCTTCAAAAGCTCTCCTAAGAGCCCTTGGCGCCTGAACAACGGGTGGACGCACGAGGATATCTCGGCTTCGTCAAAGCCGGGGGCGAAAATCGATGCGGCGCCCACGATGCGCCGATGCCCGTCCGGGGCTTCGACCCGCGCCAGGAACCAGGGGTGCAAGCCGGGCACTACGTTGAGGCCCGTATCGTCTTCGAGCCGCGGCTCGTAGCCGTCGGCCTCGGCGCAGAGGGCGACCAAACGCTTCAAGTCGGCCGCGTCCGCCTCGCCTAGGCCCGCGAGGCGCTCGACGCTCGCCTCTAGGCAGAGCCTCACGCCTCACCCCCTTTTATGCGCGCTATCTCGTCGCGCAGGGACGCCGCGGCCTCGAACTCGAGGTTCTTGGCCTTCTCGAGCATCTCGCGCTCGAGGCGCTTGATCAGGGCGGAGCGCTGCTCGGGGACCAGGAGGTTATAGGCGCCCTTGATGGTCTCGATCTCGGTCGCGGCGGCCTCGACCTTCTCCTCCTTGTGGCGCTCCAGGATGTCCTGCACCGCCTTCTTGACCGTGGTCGGGGTGATGCCGTGGGCGGCGTTGTAGGCTAGCTGGGCCTCGCGCCGCCTGGTCGTCTCGTCGATGGCTATGCGCATGGCCTCGGACATGCGGTCGGCGTACATGACGACGGCGCCGGCGGCGTTGCGCGCCGCGCGCCCGATGATCTGGATGAGGCTCGTGGCCGAGCGCAGGAAGCCGATCTTGTCCGCGTCCAATATGGCTATGAACGAGACCTCCGGCAGGTCGATGCCCTCCCTAAGGAGGTTGATGCCCACGAGCACGTCATACTCGCCGGTCCGCAGCTGCTTGAGTATCTCCACCCGCTCGATGGTCTCGACCTCGCTGTGGATGTAGCGCACCTTGATCGCCAGGTTCGATAGGTACTCGGAGAGCTCCTCGGCCATGCGCTTGGTGAGCGTGAGTATGAGGGAGCGTTCGCCGCGCGCGATGCGCGCCTTGAGCTCGGCGTAGATATCCTCCATCTGTCCTTCGCTCGGCCGAACATAGATCTCCGGGTCGACGAGGCCCGTGGGCCGTATGAGCTGCTCCGCGACGCGGGCCGACTTCTTGATCTCGTTCTCGCCGGGCGTCGCCGAGACGTAGAGCACGCTCTTGGTCAGCTCCTCGAACTCCTCGAACTTGAGCGGGCGGTTGTCCATGGCCGAGGGCAGGCGGAAGCCGTAGTCCACCAGGGTCTGCTTGCGCGATCGGTCGCCGGCGTACATGGCGCCGATCTGCGGGAGGGTCACGTGCGACTCGTCGATGATGGTGAGGAAGTCCTGGGCGAAATAGTCGAGCAGCACCGAGGGCCGCTGCCCCCGCGCGCGGCCCGACAGCGGCCCCGAATAGTTCTCGATGCCCGGGCAGTGCCCCATCTCTTCGAGGAGCTCCAGGTCGTACTCGACGCGGGTCTTCAGGCGCTGGGCCTCGACGAGCTTGTTTGCGGCCATGAGCGACTCGTAGCGCCCGGCCAGCTCGTCGCGGAGGCCCGCCAGGGCGCGCTGGACCATGGCCTCGGGCATGACGAACTGCTTAGCCGGATAGATGACGGCGGCGTCCAGCTCCTCGAGGATATGGCCCGAGACGAGCTCGAAGCGGCGGATGCGCTCGACGCGGTCGTAGTCCAGCTCGATGCGGTAGGCCTCGGTGGCGTAGGCGGGGCAGATCTCGATGACGTCGCCGCGCACCCGGAAGCGGCCGCGCTCGAGCACGGCGTCGTTGCGCTCGTACTGGAGGCTTACGAGCTCCCGCTTGAAGGCCTCGGGGTCCAGATCCTCGCCGACGCGGGCCTCGGCCTTCATCTCGCGGTAGACCTCCGGGGTCGCCAGGCCGTAGATGCATGAGACGGTCGCGATGATGATGACGTCGCGGCGCTCCATAAGGCTCCGGGTGGCCGAGAGCCGCAGGCGCTCGATCTCCTGGTTGATGTCCGCGTCCTTCTCGATATAGAGGTCCCGCGTCGGGACGTAGGCCTCGGGCTGGTAGTAATCGTAATAGGACACGAAGTACTCGACCGCGTTCTCGGGGAAGAAACCCTTAAATTCGCGGAAGAGCTGGGCCGAGAGGGTCTTATTATGGCTGATGATCAAGGTCGGCCGCTGCACGGCCTCTATCACCTTGGCCATGGTGAAGGTCTTGCCCGAGCCGGTGACGCCCTTCAGGGTCTGATATCGGTCGCCTGATAGGATGCCCTTGGCCAGCGCGGCTATGGCTTGGGGCTGGTCGCCCGACGGTTCGAAGGGGGCGGCTACTTTGAATGCCTTCATGTCGTCCTTTCATCGCCTACGAGGGCGATGACAAACTCGATATTCGTCAGCGCCCTGCTAATCGTGGCCGGCCGCGCCGAAGGGCGCGGCGCCGCTCAGTATAGCGCCGTCGGCGGCGGGCAGGAAGGGACAGTTCGCGTAAAATCCAAGCGGCGCGCCTAGGCGAGGCCCTGCGTCTCGGCGGCGGAGACCAGGGCGGCGGCCGCCGCCTCAAGCTCGTCCTCGGCCAAGGCGCCGAAGCTCACGCGCAGGCGCTCCCTCCTCCCGGCGCGCGCGTCCGCCCCGTCGCCCGCTTCCGACCCGTCGCCGGCGAGCCTGAAAGCCGATTCGGGCGCGACGAGAACGCCGCGCTCGGCCAGGGCCGCGGCGAAGGCGGCGGGGCCTAAGCCCGGCGGCAAGGCGAGCCAGAGAAACAGACCGACGGCCGGCTCGTCCCAATCGAAGCCGATGGCTTTCAAGGCGCCGAGGGCCTTGGCGAAACGGGCGTAGGCCGCCCGATAGCGTCCGCGCGCGGCCTCTAGGTGCCGGTCGTAGCTGCCGCTCGAGAGGAAGCGCTCCAGGGCCCGCTGCATGAGCCCGCTTGAAGACAAGTCCACCGACCGTTTCGAGTCCTCGAAGCGCTCGCGCAGCGCATGGGGAACCTCGATCCCGGCTATACGTAGGCCGGGGAGGACGCTCTTCGAATAGCTCTTGATCAAGACGACCCTGCCGGCCTCGTCAAACGCGCGCACCGGCCGGGGGGCGTCGGGCCCGGCCAGGTCGCCGAAGGCGTCGTCCTCGGTGATATAGAAGCCGTAGCGCTCGGCGAGGGCCGCGATCGCCGCCCGCCGAGCCTCGCTATAGCGCAGGCCCGTGGGATTTTGGCAGGCGGGACTCAGGTGGACGATGCGAAGGGGGCGCGTAGACGCCAGGCGCTCGAGCGCGCCGAGCTCTAGGCCCTCGGCGTCGAGAGGCAGGCCGTAGACGCGGGCGCCGGCCGCCACGAAGGCGTCGGCGGCGCCTCGATAGCCGGGAGCCTCGACCGCGGCGACGTCGCCTCGGCGTAGGAGCACCCGGGCGGCCAGGTCCAGGCCCTGCTGCGCCCCCGAGACGATGTGCAAGTCGGCCGGGTCGACGAGCCGACCGCCGCTCTCGGCCGAGACCCGCGCCGCTATGGCGGAGCGCAATGGCGCGTAGCCGCCGGCCTCCTGGTAGTCGAAGGCCTCGCCGCCGTCGGCGTCGATGGCCTCGACGATGAAGCGCTTGAGCTCGGCCAAGGGGTAGAGCTCGCGCGGCGGCGCGTTGCGGCTCAGGTCGAAGGCCGCGCCGTCGCGGCGCGGCATGACCAGGCCGTCGGGACCGGCGATCGGCCGCGCCCCGCGCAAGGGTCCCGCCTCGATGCCCGCGGCCGGCGGCGTCAGGCCTTCCGGTACGTAGGCGCCCGAGCCGGGGCGGGCCTCGGCCAAGCCTTCGCTGGTCAGGATGCGGTACGCCGCCACGACGGTGGCTGGGTTGACCCCGAGCTCGTCCGACAGCCTCCGCACCGAGGGCAGCTTGTCCCCCGGCCTGAACTCGCCTCCTAGGATGCGGGAGCGCAGGACGTCGGCCGCCTGTATGTACAGCGGCGTGTCATCCTCTCGATAGACGCGGAGCATGGGGCCCGGTGCGCCGGCGGCCTAGCGAGTAGCCATCGATTCGCTCCTATCCGAGAGCGTCACCGTGCCGCGCATGAGCGTCGAGCCCCGGTAATATTGGATGGGCACCACGTCGCCGGGTTTGTTATCCTCGAGGGCCGAATACAGGTCGGCTATGGAGGCCACCGGCATGTTGTCGACGTTGACGACCACGTCGCCGCCGATGTTGAAGACGCTCCGCGAGTAGCGCACCGCGGTCGAGCCGCCGCGCAGGCCGGCGCGATCGGAGTTCGAACCCTTGCGGACGTTGGACACGAGGAGGCCCTTCTGCACCGGCAGGGGCGTTCCGCGGTCGCGCATGAAGTCCACGAGATCCGGGAAGATCTGCACGTAATCGGCGTCTATCCAACCGCGCCGGACCATGCCGAATTTTATCAGGTCGGGCACGACGCGCTTGGCCGTATCGACCGGCACCGCGAAGCCGACGCCGACCGAGCCTCCCGAGGGGCTGTAGATCATGGTGTTGACGCCGATGAGCTCGCCGCGGGAGTTAAGGAGCGGTCCGCCTGAATTGCCGGGGTTGATCGACGCGTCGGTCTGTATCATCTCGCGGATGATGGTCCGCGAATCGGTCTGCACGGGGCGGCCGAGGCCCGAGACGATGCCCCGCGTCAAGGTGCGCTCGAGGCCGAAGGGGTTGCCGATGGCCAGCACCTTCTGCCCGACCCGCAGGATGGAGCTATCGCCGTAGGGGATGACCGTGAGCGGCATGCCCGGCGGCGGGTCGAATTTAAGCACGGCCAGGTCGTTCTCCTGGTCGGAGCCGATAACCTTACCCTCGAAGCGGGAGCCGTCGGCTAGGCTTATAAAAATCTTCACCGCGTTCCTGATGACGTGGTAGTTCGTAAGGACGTAGCCGGCGCGGTCGATGATGGAACCGGACCCCGTGCCGCCCTCGCGCGGGACGGGCTCCATGAACCAGTTCAGGCTGACGGTCTCCGTACTGATGTTGACGACGCCGGCGTTCAGGCGCTCGTACACGTCGATGTTCTCGCGCTCGTCCTGGCTGAAACCAGGCAGGGTATCGGCCAACTGAACGAGGCGCGCGGTACCGGCCGCGGCGGCCGGTTCGGGCACGACGGAGGTCGGGCCGGCGGCGGGCGCCCCGGCCGCCGCGCCGGGCTCGGGGCCCTCCGCGGCGGTTTTCGCGTCGAAAGGCACGAGCCCGGTACCGACGCCGACGAGGGCGGCTACCGCGAGGGTCGCGAGGACGATGACGATGACTTGGGCTCGCGTATACAGGCGCATAAGAAACCTCCGTGGCAAGCGACCTCGATAGTCCGGTCGGCGTATCCTATCAATATAAACAAGCGCGTTACGGCCGCCAACCGGGTCGAAGCGGGGCTTGCGGCTTTTTTACAATGGTGTATCGTTAACGCCATGGCGGCTCAAATCAGCCACGCCCTCGTCGGGCAAGACGCCCTCGCCCTAGCCGACCCGCTACGCGCGGGCGCCATGCTCGACCGATACGGCGCCTGGTTCAGGCTCGGTTGCCAGGGGCCGGACATATTCTACCATAATCAGCGCACGAGGCCGCTGTCGGTGCTCCTGGGCTCGCTCGTCCATAAGCGCGGGGCCGGTTCGCTCGCCACCGCCCTCCTAGGCTCCGCTACCCTCCTTAGCCCCGGTCAGGCGCGCGAGGCGTGGCTCGCCTACTGCATCGGCTTCATAAGCCACATCCCCCTCGACCGCCTGACCCACCCCTATATCGTGCACCGAGCCGGCTGGGTGAAGCCCAAGGCGCCTGAGACCGACGCCTTCCGATCCTGCCACCCGTTCCTAGAGCGAATCCTCGACGCTCTGTACTGGGAGGCCCGGACGGGAGAGGGGCCGGAATCCTTCAAGCAATCGGAGCTGCTCCTACCGCCGGGCGGTTTCGACGACGCCTTCATAGGCGCGTTCTCGGCCGCGGTAGCCGCCGCCTATCCCGAGCGCTACGGACGCGACGCCGAACTGCCCGCCAGGATCGCCAACGCCTGGCTCGACGCCTCGTACTTCTACGCCCGTAGCGACCCGTCGCGTACGTCTATGCGCGGCAATCGCGCGGGCGGCTACAACGCCAGTTTTATCCGCTTCGGCTACCGCGCGGTCGCCCTCGTGTATCCCGAGGATTTCTCACGCGAGACTGACTGGGCGAACGAAGCGGGGCTGGCCTGGACGCACCCCTGCGAGCCCGAGCGCTCGTATCGCGACAGCTACGCCGAGCTCTGCGCCGAGGCCGTCCGCGAAGCCGCCGGTTTCATGGGCCTGGCCTTCAAGGCTGCCGACGAGGGCTACGGGCGCGACCAGCTGGACGCGCTCGCCGCCGCCATAGGCGACGCGACCTTGAACGTCGGCGCGCCAGACGGTACCCAGGCCCCCGCGGTCTATATGGACCCGCTCCCCTTGAAGGCCGAGATGGAGCGCCAGTTCGAGCGCCGCGTCGCCCTGCTCCAAGCGGCTTGCGGCGACGAGGACAAAAGGGCGTGAAGCGCGCAGCGCTGAGCGACGTGAAGCGCGCAGCGCTTCACGATTGACCGGCGCGAGGTCTGGGGCTACTATGGCGTACCATGGATATGAAGGATAAGCTCGCCAAGGCCTACGGCTCGGCCGCCCGACGCGACGACGAGGATAAAACCGGCCATACGCCGCGCCCCCGCATGCCCAAGCCCGCCGAGGCCGCCGCGGCCGCGAAGCCCCCCAAGACGGCTACGAAGTCCGTCGCCCGGGACGGTCTCATCCGCGCGACCGCGGAGTCGGAGCGGCTCATAAAGACCGGCATACCCGGGACCGAGAAGGCCGCTAAATTCCTTCTGCTCCTCGGCCAGGACGAGGCCGCTAAGGTCCTGCGCCACATGAAACCCGACGAGATCGAAGCCATCTCGCGGCATATCGCCAAGATCGACCGTATCGATACGGTCGAGGCTAACGAGATCCTGACCGAGTTCGGTTGGCTGGTTCGCACCCAGGGCGAAAGCCTGGAAGGCGGCCCCGATACCGCCGAGCGCATGCTCGTCGCCGCCTTCGGCGCGGAGAAGGCCAAGGAGCTCCTGCGCAAGGCCGTTCCCGAAAGCCGCCGGCCCTTCGCCTTCTTAAACGACTTCGACGCCAAGCAGCTCATCGCCCTCTTCAAGGACGAATCGGCCCAGGTCTTGGCGATGATACTGCCCTACCTGGAGCCCAAGCTGGCCAGCGCGGTCGTAAGCGAGCTATCGGACGGCGCGCGGACCGAGGTGATCAAGCGCATCGCCAAGCTCGACCGCATGTCGCCCGAGGTCCTCGAGCGCGTGGAGCAGGTCCTACGCGATAAGATTGCCCGCGTGGGCCGGCCCGAGAGCGCCGAACGCGTCGACGGCGCCGCCGTCCTCGCCGGCATCCTCAAGCACGTCGGGGGCGACCTCGAGGGGCGGATACTCCGCGGGCTCGAGGACGAGCATCCGGAGCTGTCGGAGGACATCCGCGAGCGCCTGTTTACCATGGACGACGTGCTGCGCGTACCCGACCGCGAGCTGCAGCGTAAGCTGCGCGAGTACGACGAGAAGGAGCTCGCCCTTATCCTCAAGGGTAAAAGCCAGGCCCTGCGCGATAAGCTTTTGTCCAACGTATCGCAGAGTAAGCGCATGCTTACCCTGGAGGAATACGACATCATGGGCACGGTGCGCCGCGACGAGGTCGATAAGGCCACGAGGTATTTCCTAGCCTACTTTAAAAAGCGCTGGGAGGACGGCGAGCTGGTCTTAGAGGGCGACGACGAGCTCGTGGACTAAGGGGCGTCGGCGGCAAGCCGGCGCCGGCAGATAGCCGACCGGCGCCCGGGCTAGCCTTTTACATAGCGCAGCTTCCCTTCGGCCGCCTCCTCGACGCGCGCGAGTATGAACAGGAGATCGGAAGAGCACACGTCTGAACTCCAGTCACCGAATACGATCT
>CALKWG010000288.1 GCA_938004315.1 uncultured Spirochaetaceae bacterium | reverse complement strand
AGATCGTATTCGGTGACTGGAGTTCAGACGTGTGCTCTTCCGATCTCGGTCTGGCTTCCGGCGGGAACGTTCTTGGGGCTGAATATCTCATCCGCAAACGCTTGCGCTATGCCTCGGTCGAAGATGTAGTTTCTGCGTCGCTTGTCAATCAGGTCGCGCGGGAGCCCTGCCTCTTCGGCCGCTTCGGCTACCGCTTCGTCAAGTCCTCGGCGCAAAGTCTGGATGGCGTCGCGCGCAGCCTTGGCTTCGCTGGTTTTGGGGTATAGTTGCTTGTTAAACGTGTCTTTGAAGGCGTCGTCAAGGTTTTCGCGGAAGCTAAACACGTCGCCCCAGTCCTGGGCCTCGCCGGCGAGCTCTTGCACCTTAGCCGTTATCTTGCCGCCACCGGCGCCTTTCGCCAGCCCGCCCAGCTCTTTAGAGGCTTTCCCGGCCGCTACCTGGAACAGCTCGGGGCCAGACAGCTCGCCATACTTGCCTTGAAACGCTTTGGTCATGGTGTCCCAATCGTCGCGTACCTTGGCGAAGTATCGATCGTCGGCGCCCCATTGCGCCAGCTTTTCCTCGTCGATAATCTTGGCCGCGCGAGTTAAGGCGTCGTCCGCCTTAGCGAACTTCCCGAGGCCCTTAGCGCCGGGTCCGGCGAAATCTTTGGCTATCTGCTTGGCATAGCGCTTGGTTACGCCGGCGGAGCCGAGGCTGTACTGCTTGCGCCACTTGGCAAGCTCGCCGGTAATATCCTCGGCGCGCTCGCCCAGCTTCTTAGCGCCTTTACCGATCAAGCCACCGACCACGCCACCGCCCGCGCCGAACAACGCTCCGGTCTGCACGTCTTTGGCGATATCGGCCGCGCTTTTCTCGCTGGTTACGCCTCGGACGCCGGACTCTACGGCGCCTTCGACCAGGCCGCGCTTGGCTAGCCTGCCGAGGTCAGTGAGCACGTCCGCGCTCTTCGCTGCCTTCGCCACGCCGGCCGCCGCCTTCGCGCCCTTCGCCGCGCCGACAGCTCCGAGCCCGGGGATGGGGACGAACATTGACCCAACCGTGCCGACCGTCTCGCCTGTGCGATAGGCTGGCTCATTCTGCTTGATCCAGTTCTCGACGGCCTGCCGGTCTATTTTCTTGGCGACGAACTCGGGAATACCGAAGAGCAGTTCGTCAACGGCTCCGGCGCCGCCGGCTACTAGGTCTTCCCACTTGACGGCCATTACTTGCCTCCCATGCCCGGAATCATCAGGTCGCCGAGGTTCAGCCCGCCCATGCCTTGAACGGTGCCGATGCCGGCGAGCTTGAGCCGGTTCTCCATCTCCTCCTGGGCCATTTGGCGCTGGAACGCTTGAGACGCGCTCATTTCCTCGGCCCTCTGCGCTTTCTCCAGGCCCATGATTTCCTTAGCCCTGGCAAGCGCGGCCTCCTCTTCCTTGCGCGCAAGCTCTTTCTGGACGTACAGCGGGACCTGGCCCTGCCAGCCGGCGGCGGCGGCTTGCAGCACGTCCCAGAATCCGGGGCCGCCTCGGGCTTCCTCGGCCTTGAGCTTGTCGATCACGTCGCCGACCTTGGCGGGGCTCGCGCCGGCGAGCTCCTTAGCGCTGGATGCGACAGCCTCGGGCGACGATTCCGCGGCCGGCTGCCGATAAGGCTCGACTATTCCGCCATAGGCTTCGGAAGGGTCAGGGGCCGCTTCGATCTCCTTGATGCCGCCGTATTCCTCGGACGGGTCTGGCGCGGCCTCGGGCATCTTGAAGCCCAGCGAAGGCGGAGCGGCGACCATGCCCCGAGCAGTGGCAGCGGCGGCCGGGACGTCAGTCTTGGCCTGCTCCATGAGCCGGGCGGCCTGCGGGCTGTAGTAGCCAACGTCGCCAGCCTTGGGCGCGGGCTTAGGCTCGGCAGGCTTAACGGCGGCCTGGGCCTTGCCTAGCGTCGAAGCCTTGTAAGCCTCGGCGGCGGCGGCGCTGTAGCGCTTGAGCTCGTTATACTTCGCCTGGTCAAAGCCTCCGCCTTGGATGGTGGGCGCCACATAGCCGGGCGCGGGTTCGGTTGCGGTCTCGGGGACCATTCCTCTAACGGGCATTTTACACCTTCCTCGGGGCCGGGATATTGCCAAGCGACTGTACAAGCCGCTCTATGTCTTTCAGCCGCTTCTCATGCTCCGAAAGCGCGGCCGTGTTCATCGTGGTAAGGCGGCGAGTATCGACCATCTTGCCCTTGGGCGTATCGACCACGGCCGGGGCCATCGGCGTGCGCTCTAGGTCTTGGGCCATGACGCCGGCCTCTTCGCGCGGGGCGCCCTTGTACTTGTAGCTGTAGCCGCCGATCTTGTCGAGGCCCTGGGTCATGTCGTCGGGCGCTATGTCCTCTTTTAGGTTTTCATCCGAGAAAAGCGAGGCGATGCCGCCCACGGCGCCGATAATGTTTCCAATCATTCCTTGCTGTTGCTGGCGCTTGGCCGCATCCCGCGCGGCGTCGGCTTGCATCTTCGCCATGTCAAGCCCGGCCTGGGTTTGCTCGCCACGGGCAAGGCGGCTAGACATCTCCGAGCCAAGCGTAGCGCCGAACTTGGTTAAGTCGAAATACTGCTGCTGGGCGGCCTGCTGGCCCGCTCCGTAAGCGTCGGCGGCTATGCCCCCGGTCGCAAGCGCGGCCTGGCCCGGCATGGCTCCGGCGGTGCGGGCGCCTTTGACAGCCTGCCGGATGGCGGCGTCGCTCTGAGCGGCGGCCTGCTGCGCGGCGGCGGCTTGGGCCATTTGCATAGCTTCCTGGGGGGACTGGCCGAGCGCGAGATCGGAAGAGCACACGTCTGAACTCCAGTCACCGAATACGA
>CALKWG010000287.1 GCA_938004315.1 uncultured Spirochaetaceae bacterium | reverse complement strand
ATCGTATTCGGTGACTGGAGTTCAGACGTGTGCTCTTCCGATCTCTTCTTACCCAGCTCCTGCATGCGCTGGGGCAGGTTTTTCAGCACCTCGTGCCCGCGCAGAATAGGCCAAGCCATCCCCACCCCGTGGATGAGGATGATCCCGGGGGCGTTGAGCAAGGCCGTCCTTAAGAAATGCTCGGCGATAGCGCCGCCGCTTAAGGTCCGGGGCAAATTCCCGAAGATAAAGTCCGCGCCTTTCTGAAGCTCGAGCTGCAGGCTCTTTTCCCATTTCCCCTGCGACGCCAGGTAGTCTCGCGCGAAGTCGAACAGATGCATCGTGCTGACCTGGACCTCCGGCCGTTTCTCGGCCAGGAAGCCCTCAAGGTCCGCGATAGATTTCTCGATCAGGGCTTCGAAGACCGGTTCGTACTCGAACACGAACGACGGATAGTTGTTGCCCAGGCCCAGTCCGTCCAGGAAGCCTGGTCGCTGGATGGCCTCGAGCAGTCCGGCGAGTTTGTTTTGTAGGAAGCCCAGGGCTAGGGGGTCGTATCCGCTCATTGGTCATACCTCATGCACTGGAGACACCAGCGCTCTTCGCTTCGCTCAAGCGCGTCCAGTACCGCCTTTTCATATGATGGCGTTTTAATTAAGACGGGGCTGCCTCGCTCAGCCAGGTCCGCCTCGAATAGTATGCTCATGACCGTCGTCCTGATCCGTATCGAGCTCGCCGGCGACCATTCGCTCATGTTCGGATCGCGGAGCCGACAGGATTCCAGGAAGCTCCGCCAGTGGTAGAGCTCCAGCTCCTTGCTGCCTAGGGCGTATTCCCTGCGGACCACGATATCCAGAAAGTCGGCCAGCAGCCTACTGTGCTTGATGGCCGCGGCCAGGCAGGCATGGGTCGTCTCGCGGTAGGAGCCATCGGCGATCAGTGCCAGGAGCTCCGGCGCTATCGAGCCCAGCCGGGCCTTTAAGAGATTGGACTGCCGGCGAAGGGTGCTTCGCCCGCTGATCTGGACTTCGTTATCGGCGTAGATGAGCTTCTGCCATGACTCGTCCGATACCTCGCCGTATCCGCCTAAGAGCCACCTGGCGACGATACGGCTCTCGTGCGGTTTGAGCGCTACGCCGGCAAGGTCGGTTTTGTATAGGGTTGAAGAGCGCGGAGCCCTGGAAGCGCTCATGAGGGCCTCTCCGTCGCGGTATGGTTCGGCTTATCGGCGGCCCCCCCGGACCTGACCCATGCGTCTACTTCGTTTAGCTTGAACATCCACCGCCGCCCCACCTTGTGCCCGGGCATGCCTCGGCTTTCTATCCATTTATAGATGGTGTCGTTCGTCGAACTTAAGTAGGTACAGATCTCATCGACCGTTAGCCATCGTTCCTGCATTAGCCTTCCTCTGCTCCGATGGCCATATTGTATATGGACTTGGACCAGCAGACAACAGATTTATACCGAATAGTCTTGAATAGCCCGCTAGAGTCCAGGTTTTAGCATGTGAATGACATAAATGAAAAATATGTCATAATTAAAAGGTTCGACGATATCGATGTAGTTTAGTGACCTAATCTGTCGTGTCTCTGGAGTATCTGTTAACGATGGTTTGATCTCGTGTTGTGGGTTTGATCGCTTGCTTTTGTGCTTTTAAGGGGTGATAATCTTCATCGCGCTGGCGTTTGCCGGAAAACATTTTATAAGGAGAACTTCTATGGACTACCTACCCAACATTAAGTATCCTGATGCCGAAAAGGGCATGCTGCAGGATCTGGCCGCGCTTTTTCGTGCCTGGCATGCGGAGGCGCAGACCAAGGATTTTGGGAATTCTTGTTCTGCCGATGATATGGTTTTTGATGGGTTTTACCCATTTTATACCCTGCAGAAGAAAAAGATCCTCTTTATAGGTAGGGAGGCTTTAGGGATAGAAGGCAGAAACTATCTAGAGGTTCTTCATCCAGCCTATAAAGAAAATAGCGTCGGCGGAAGACATATAAATCAGCATCAGTTCCATTATCTTATGTTTTATATAGCTTACGGACTAAATAATGATCTTGCCGATTGGGAAGATATTCCTCCCGCTGATGAGCTTTCCAAATCATTTGCCTCAGAGCAGGGGGTTAGCTTTGCCTTTATGAATATTTCTAAATTGAGCAATGAATCAACGAGTTGGGACGCTGATTGGAAGCTTATTGATTCATTCGTGAATGCCTTTAGTAAGTGCGCAGTGAACTATTTTAACCAAGAGATATCAATTATTAATCCTGACCTAATCATTACCATGAACTTGGAAGGAAGACTGAAAGCCCTAGGCAAATTAGATGTTGTTGAGTATGGGAGCAAGTTGAGCAAGTATAACCTTAACGTAGAAGGCCGAAAGATCCCGCTCTTTGATACATTCCATTTCTCCGCTCCCGGTAAAAGCCCTAAAAATGACTATTATGAGCTTATCCGTAAAGAAGCTAAAAACATATAGCTATTTTAAATTCATAATGATCGCAGTCTCAATTAGGCTTTGTTGAGCCTGCGGATCGGTATTATCCATTTGAGACCAGAACGGTGTTTATTCTGCTAATTGCTAGGATTTGCCGAATGGAGCAGAGAAAGAAGAGCTGATATGACTTTTACTGAACATTGTAATCAATCGATCGCAACGTTTGGGAACAGCTACGATTTCGTTCATAGATGGCTGGATGAATTTGCAGGAATACCACCGCATGGCATGAGGCATAGGAAATTCAGGCATCACTTGGCTGGGATAGATGCCGTTCGGGCATTGTGGGGAGAAGAGGCGGCAGAAGCGGCGAGGCAACACATTGAAGCCGATATTGCACAAGAGGGCTGGACGACGAAGGATCATTTTCCTAAAGATCAAGATGATTATGTGAAAATGGGGTTATTTTAGTGTCTAGGCTCAAACATGTGCGAAGAGGAATATTGTGCTGTAATATTTCGTATGGGACGGGTAGTATCGCTAAAGGTGTCCGAAGAGAATATCGCCTTCATCACCAGCATACTCAAGAAAGGCGACATTAAGCACAAGTACGCTATTCGGTTGCAAGCCAGAGATAACGGCGTAGATCTGGGAGCGGAACTCGGCGATGATCGGCAAGTTGAGGCATGCTTGTGTGCCGAGAAACTCGGTTGCGGCGAGTTTATCAGCTTATAGTCGCTCGTAGCGCGTCGAATCAACGGCAAATAGCTTAGCAATCGTGTAGATGACACAGCGACTACTATTGTTAAGCTTGGCGATTTATACTTCTGCTTTATCTTGATTTTCTGAATATGCCTAGGTGTCGCCAGTCTAGTTCGAAGATCGGAAGAGCACACGTCTGAACTCCAGTCACCGAATACGATCTC
>CALKWG010000286.1 GCA_938004315.1 uncultured Spirochaetaceae bacterium | reverse complement strand
ATCATGAGCCAGATAAGAATCGCCACCGGAATGGAGACCTTGGCGTACTCGAAGCGGCCCAGGAACTCAGGTACGCCCGGCAGGAAGTAGCCTATGGCCACGCCCAGGGCTATGCAGAGCGCCACCCAGAGCGACAAGAACCTCGCGAAAAAGCTTATGCCGGCCTTAGCTCGGGCCATAGTCCCTCCTAATACGATAAATCCGTATCGAATCCCAACAAGCAATTGTTGGCCTTTTAGCCAATTATGTCAAGCGAACATCCATCGTCAAACGTAAAACTCATACGCGGCTTTCGTCGCGCTTAGCCGAGCGCGCCAAAGGCGAGTCCCGCCAAGGTCGATAAGGTCACCACGAGCGCGACGTAGGTAAAGGTCTTCTTCCAGCCAAGCTCGCCTGAGATAACGAGCATAGACGGCAGGGATAAGCTAGGCCCGGCGAGTAAGAGGGCTAAGGCGGGCCCTTTCCCCATACCGGCGCCCAAGAGCCCCTGGATAATGGGGATCTCGGTGAGCGTGGCGAAGTACATAAGGGCGCCCGAGAGCGCGGCGAAGAAGTTCGCGCCGAGCGAGTTTCCGCCTACGAGGCCCGCGACCCAGCTCGTCGGGAGGAGCGCCTCATGCCCCGGCCTCCCAAGAAGGAAGCCGGCGACCAGCACGCCGCCGAAGAGGAGCGGCAAGATCTGCAATGAGAAGTCGCGGGTGGCTACGACCCAGTCCAAGCGCTCCTGGCCGTCGAACCAGCGCAGCACCATAATGGCAAGCGCCAGGGCGAAGCCGCCCGCTAGCCACCATTTCGCAGTGAAGATAGCGTCCCAGGCGACGCTCCCGCCCTTTGAATTCGCCCAATTGGCGAAGACGAGGATGCCGACCATGCTGCCCATATATGCGGCGGTCTGCGCAAGGCCGCGCTTGGGAGCTTCGTCGGGAGCCTTAAACAGCCTGGCGTCCGCCGCGCGCTCGGCGTCGTCCTTTCGATAGATAGCCGCCATCGCAAGGCCGATGATGACGCTGAAGGCCACGGCCCCTACGGCGCGCGCCAGGCCCATCCGCCAGCCGAACACCTTGGCCGATAGCACGATGGCTAGAATATTGATAGCCGGCCCCGAGTAGAGGAAGGCCACCGCCGGCCCCAGGCCCGCACCTTTCTTATAGATGCCCTTAAAAATCGGCAGGACGGTGCAGGAGCAGACGGCCAAGATCGCGCCCGAAACCGAGGCGACGCCGTAGGCGACCGGCCGCTTGGCATCGGGGCCGAGGTAGCGCATGACCGCCTGTTGATTCAGGAACACCGTTATGGCGCCGGCTATGAACATCGCGGGCACGAGGCACAAGAGGACATGATCCCGAGCGTACTCGCCGAGCATGGCGAAGGCCTCCGTCAAGGCCCCTACAATCCGCGACGCCTCCCACGGCATGAAATACGCGGCGAGGAAGACCGCCGTGACGGCGAGCAGTTTCTTATTCGGAGACCATTCCTTCGCGCTCATGCTTAGGCTTTGCGTAGGATTTCAACCACGGCGTCCTTACTGAGCAGCTTGCCTGCGCTCTTCACCTCGCCGTCCAATGCCAAGGCCGGGGTCATCATGACGCCCATCTCCATGATCTCGTCGATGTCGCTCACCTTGACTAGCTCGGCGTTTAGGCTGAGCTCGGCGACGGCCTGCCTGGCGTGCTCTTCAAGGAGCTTGCACTTCGCGCAACCGGAACCTAGGATCTGTACTTTCATCGTCTACCTCCTGGGCAAAAGTCGTATAGCGAAACCATCGCGGCGCTCCGCTCGGCGACGTCTTATGCAATTAGTCCATGGCCGCGGCGTTCGCGTAGATCTTCTCCCGCTCCGCCGCAGGCAAGGCGAGGTTCATGGCCCAGGCGATGAGCGCGATTCCTACGATGTCGATGGCTAAGCGCGAGAGCGCGAAGCGAGCGCCTAGGGCCGAGGCCTCGAACAGCAGCATGGGAAGCTTGGTCGTGGACCAGGCTCCGATGAAGATGAGGATGTTGTTGAACGAGGCGCCCTTCTTCATGAGCACCGCGGCGAAGGGAAAGGCCCCGTAGAGCGGACCGGCGGCGAAAGAGCCCAGGCCGAAGGCCAGCGCCGCGCCGCGGGCGCCGGAGCCGGAGCCCATAAGCTTGATCATGCGTTCGCGCGGCACCCAGACGTCTATGAGGCCGAGGAGTATGAAGATAGGCGGCACGACGAGAAGCATGGTCCTAGCCTGGAACCACAGATTGGCCACGGCGGCCTCGCGCCAGCGGGCGAAGCTCGCGATGAAGACGCCGAAGGCTACGAGCGATACGAGGGCGGCCAGATAGCGTTTGACGAAGGCTTTCATAGGCTCACCGCCCAGCCTACGAAGAAGGCCGCGGCCAAGGAGAAGAGCCACGCCAAAGCGTTACGCATCAGGGCGGCGCGACGGCCGAAGTAGCGCATCTCCATGGGGAGGGTTACGACGCCGACCATCATCAGGCTGGAAACGAAGGCGGCCACCTGGGTGACGCCCGCGCCGCCCCGGAGCAAAGCCGCCGCGGCCGGGAAGGCCACGAAGCCTGGGATCAGCGTCACGGCGCCTATAAGCGAGGCCCCGAGTATGCCTATGAAACCCGAACCCTCGCCGAGCACCTTAGAGATACTCGCTTGGTCGGCGACGGCGAGGCTTATCGACACGAGGACGAGCACGACGAGGAATTGCGGGAGTATGCCCTCGAATGCCTTAAAAGCCTTCTTCAGGGCCATGCCTGTTTTCTTTCGGTCCTTAAGCGCCGAGGCGGCCAAGCCCGCGACGGCGAGCAGGTAGAGCGCGATCGTATCCATGCCAGCTCCTTACTGTTGCATATTAATGCAACTTTGCATCGATACAGTCAAGCTCCGCGTTGACAAAAGGTGCACTAATCAGCAACTTTATAGCATGGATACTCAGGATCGACGGCGCTA
The DNA here is from genome assembly GCA_938004315.1 of uncultured Spirochaetaceae bacterium. Classification (GTDB taxonomy): domain Bacteria; phylum Spirochaetota; class Spirochaetia; order Treponematales; family UBA12059; genus DAIPLR01. The sequence goes on along the minus strand of CALKWG010000286.1, from coordinate 412 downwards.
CGAACACCGGGCGGCCATGTTCAAGGCCCTGGCCCACCCTATGCGCCTCCTCATGCTCGAGCGGCTCCGGCTGCGCCCCTGGTGCGTCTGCGAACTGGCGGCGGAGGTGGGCATAGAGAAGTCGGTCGCGTCTAAGCACCTGTCGCAGCTTCGCGAGGCGGGGCTTATCGAGGATGAGCGACGCGGCACCCTGGTGGAGTATCGCCTGGTCGCGCCCTGCGTCCTGGATATGGCCGACTGCGCCGAGCGGACCGTGCTCGCCCGCGCCAAGAAGCGCATCGGCGTAAGCGAGGCCTAGACCTCGCGCCTGAGCGCCGACGCGGCCGCCGACTCAGAAGTTCCGGCGGCCGAGCTCCGGGGGAGATCGGAAGAGCGTCGTGTAGGGAAAGAGGGTAGATCTCGGGGGTGGCCG
>CALKWG010000285.1 GCA_938004315.1 uncultured Spirochaetaceae bacterium | reverse complement strand
GGTCGAGCCGTAGCCGGTCAGGGTCAGGTAGAGCGCCTCGTCCAAGGCGGCGGCTTGGGCGGGCAAAGTGGCCAGTTCGAGCTGGCTGCGCACGGGCAGGTAGGCGCGGCCGCCCTGGGCGGCGCTCTCGAGCAGCACCCGGGCGCGCTGCTCCAGGCCCCGGGCCAGGATCTCGCTCTGCGAGCTCAGGGTCTGCAGGCCTATGGGCACCGAGACCAAGCCCACCACGAAGAGCACGAGCACGCTTATGGTGAAGATGAACTTGAGCGCCAAGCCGGTACCGCGCTTGGCGGCCGCCTTGACGGCCCGTTCGCGTTCTAAGGAGGGCATAGGCTTTCCTTCCAAGAGGGCCAGGGCGTCCAGGCGGAGCTCCTGGCCTTCGCGTATAACGAGGGCGACCTGCCTGAGCGACAGGAGGGCGCCTAGGAGCGGCAGGCCGAGGCCGAGCATGAGGGCCAGGGCGCCTAAGGGGATGCGCCGCCGGCCGGGTTCGAAGAAGGTCCACGACGGGCGCCAGGCTTGGCTGAAGTCGCCGAATTTGACCGTGCCCGAGACGTCGACCGTAAGCAGGGGCCGGGTGAAGAACCAGCCGCGCTCGGCGTGGAAGAGGCCCACGCGGTAGGTCCCGGCGGGCAGCTCGGCCGCCTCGAGCCCTTCGATGAGGCGGTCGGAGCGTATCGTATAGTCGCCCGCGCGCAGCTCGTAGGCCCGGTCCCAGGGTTCGCGGCCGTCGGCGTCGATGACGACGCGCGCGACGGGGCCGTCGTCGAGGAAATTGCGGCCTATGAGCCTGAGCCGGAGCGTCCCGAAGTCGTCGCGTTGGGCGACCACGTCGCTCACTTGGGTGAAGGGGCGGTACTTGTCGTTGCGGATGAGGATGCGGATCGCGTCGCCCATGTTGCCCGCGCGATCGATGGCCGCGATCGAGAGGGCCCAGAATCCGTCGTCTAAGTTGGTAAAATCGGCGAAGGGCTCCCGGGTCCGTATGCTCGGCTGGGGGAAGGCCGCCTGCTTGGCCGTCCACAAGCGCTCCTCGTAGGGCGTGATCGGCAGGAAGGAATAGCCTTCGGCCGCCGCGGGAGCGGCGGACGCCGCGGCGGCCATGACGGCGCTCCCCGGCGAAGGGGCCTGGGCGGCCGGGAGCCTACGGGCCGGCGGCCGGTCTAAGGGGCCTAAGTACTCCATGACCCAGCTGTAGCCGGCCAGGTCGGGCTCGGGCGGCGCTAGCCAGCGCAGGCGCGGGCTGCCCGTCGCGATGAAGCCGCGCGCGTCGAACTCCGGCTCCAACGGAATGGGTACGGACGGAGGCGTCGTATCGCGCACGAAGCGGACCCGGGCGGGCCGCGACCAGTTGCCGGCGTAGTCCTGGGCCCGAACGCTGAAGAACCAGTCGCCGTCCTCGTCGGCGTCATGCGTCGAACGGGTCAGGGTTTCCAAGGCCATCACCGTTTCGGGCGGCTCCTCGTCGGGGTCGCGGCTCCAGAGGTACGAGAAGCCCGCTATGCCCGACGAGTCGCGCGGCACGGTCCAGCGTAGGTTGACGCGGCTCCTCGCCGCCGCCTCGCCGGGCCTGAAGTCTACGGCGATCAGCTCCGGCGGATCGACGCTGACGTCCGGGGCCATGCCGACGACCTGCGCGTTCGCGCCGCGGCCGAGCTGCCAGAAGGCCCAGAGCGAGCCGCCCTTGAATACGGCTCGGCCGAAGGTGGCCTCGCCGCGGCTGCGCACCGACAGCTCCCGTTCGCGCCAGAGGAAGCCGTCCTTGTAGGAGAGGTAGACGCGCGGGCTGCCGGTCCTATCGTCGAACCAGCTCAAGGCGGGCGTCCCGCCTAAGTCGAGGACGCGCGGCTCGGAGCAGCTGCCTTGGCCGAGGCTCACGCGCTCGACGCTGCCCGGGGCGACCGAGCCGTCGGGTAGGAGCCTGGCGGCGTAGGCTTGGGCGGCGCCGGCCAGGACGCGCCGCTCCCAGGCCAGCCAAGGCTCGCCGTCGACCAGCCCCAGGTGGGGGCGCTGGTTGTCGAAGTCTGAGGCGGAGGCGCGGTCGCGCCGCACCGGATCGAGGAAATCGGTGACCAGGCGCGGCGCGTCCCAGCTGCGGCCGCCGTCGCGGCTGCGCATGGAGAAGAGCTGGAAGCTCGGCCGCTCGCCGCCGGCCAGCGACTGGAAGACGACCAGGTCCGTATCCCCGATCGCGGCGGCCGTGGGCAGGAAGTTGAGCCTGAGCTCGCCCTGGGCCACGAAGGGCCTGAACGCGTCCCAGGCGAGGCCGTCGTCCGATCGCGAGAACACGATGGACAGGGCGTCCGACTCGCCGCGGGTCATGAAGAGGAGCCAACCTCCGGAGGCGCTGGGGAAGATGCGCGGCGCCACGGCCGTCTGCTCGAGGGAGAGCGTCGTCGGGCCCCGGAACGACAGCCCGCCGTCGCTGGAATAGTAGACGCCGACGCTTCGGTCGCCCGTAGCCAGCGCGACGGCCAGGGTGCCGTCGGCCGCGGCCTTGGCTGAGAAGAGCTGCGGCGCGTCGCCCCGGTAGCGTACGGGGCCGGCGAAGCGCTCGCTGCGTCGGACGCCGTCGGGCCCGTAGCTGGCGGCCGATAGCCAGGCTTGGCCGCCCTCGTCCTGGGCTTGGTTCTCCTGCCAGATGACGACGACCCGGCCGGCGGCCTCATGGGCCTGCGGGAAGGTACCGGGCAGCCTGGACAGGCGCTCGGGCTCCTCCCAATAGAAGTCGACGGCCGCGCCGGCGCTCGGTATCAGGACGGCCAGGGTGATGAGGACCAGCGCCGAGATCGCGGCGAAGGCGGCGCGGCGGCCGCGGGCTCCGTGTCTTACCATCAGTACCCCAGCGCGCTCAGGCGCGCGTCCAGGTCGCCGACCTTCTGCACGCGGTCGGCCTGGGCGAAACCGGCGTAGAGCCTGGCCAACCTGGCGCGGGCGGCTATGTACTCGGCGCGCGAGAAGAGGGCGACGGCCTCGTTGAAGAGCGCCTCGGCGGATGCCGGCAGCACGAAGGTCTGGCTGCCGCCGATGATCGTGGCGATGCGGTCCTTCAGCCGCGCCGCCGCCTGGTTGTTCGGGTCGAGGAGCAGGGCCCTATCCAACTGGGTCCGCGCCAGCGGGAAGCGCGCGGTGTCGCCCGAGTCGAAGATGCGCTGCGCGGCGGCCGCGAGCTCGCGCGCCTCCGCCAAGGCGCGCGGGTCGGGCGGCGGCGGCCTGAAGCCCAGCCGAATCTCGGCTAGCTCTATCAGGGCGCGGAGCCCCGTATAGCGCGGGTTGATGGCTTCCAGGTCCTTAAGGTCGCTGTAGGCCGTGGTCAGGTCGGTCCCGCTATTAACCTTGGCCCGCGCCTCGTCGAAGAGCCGCGCGAACTGGCGGTTGAAGGCGTCGGCGTCCACGAGCTGGTCGATGCGCAGCTCGAGCACGCGCGCCTCCTGGTTCAAGGGGAAGATGACCTTTACGTCCGCTATCTTCTGCCTGGCCAGCGCGAATTGGCTCAAGGCGCCGACCCGGTCCCGCCGCGACAGGAGGGCCGCCCCCTCGTCGTAGTATTGCTTGGCCAGGGAAAGGAGCTGGCTCATCTCGGGGTAGAGGGGGGCGGTGACGGGTATGTCGCGGCCGGTCTTTACCGAGAGCGCCGTCTGGACGAGCCTCAGCCAATACTCGACCTCGGTCTCGGGCGTGGCGTTGGTGGTGTTCCAGCGCGCGCGCGCCTGCAGGAGCAGGGACTCGGCGCGGTCGAAGTTGCCCTCGAGATACTGGGCCCGCCCTTCGTTCAGGAGGCGACGGGTGTCGGCGACGACGAACTCGTTCTGGGCCCGTAATATGGCGGCCGCGAGCTCGGCCAGGAGGCGGTCGCTCGCGGCGCGTAGGGTCGGGTCCTGCTCTAAGTTCAACGAGGCTAGGTAGCGCTCGCGGGAGCGGTCGAGGCGCTCGCGCGCCACTTCGAAGTTGGAGGCGCGCAGGGCGGCCTGCGCCTCCGCGGCGCGGCGCTCGGCCTCGAGCCTGGCCGAGTCGGCCTGGCGCTTCTGCTCTTGGGCCCTGGCCGAGAGCTCCCGGCCTTCGGCGACGCGCGCGACGTTGGCCGCGGTCTGGGCCGTCGCCCGCTCGATGGTCTCCAGGACCGCTTGGGCCGACGCGGCGTGGGGCTGCTCGGCGCGGTACTTGGCGACGAAAGCGGCTATGCGTCGGTTGATATCCAAGAGCTCCCGCTCCGCGCGGGCCAGGACGTCCAAGGCGCGCGACGGGTAGCGGAAGAGGGCGTCGGGTAGGAGCGGGTCGTCCGAAGGCAGGCCGGCGAGGAGGCTACGGCCTTCCTCCACCCGCGCGATAGCCTCGGCGGACTCGCGCGACAGGAGCTCCCGCTCGAAGGCGGCCGCCCGGGCCACCGCGGCTACCTCGAAGCCCCTCACTTTCGCCGCGAAGTTCGCAATGGAGCCGTCCAAGCTGCCCTGCAGCTCGACGGAGGCGCCGTCGGCGAAGGCGGAGGCGTTCACCGCGGCTAAGCGTTCGGCCCTGGCGCCCGAGGCGCGGCGCAGCTCCTCGGCTTGGGCGAATTGGGCGGCGAAGGCGCTCCGGCTACGGCCGAAGCCGGCCAGGGCAGCGTCCAGGGCGAGCCCGGCCGGCTCGAAGGCCGCTAGCGCGCCACTCTCGGCGTCCGTCGCGGCCTGCAGGAGCGCCAAGGCGCCCCAGTCGCGGGCGCTCTCGGCGGCGTGCAGGAGGCTCAGGTAGGCCTGGCCCTGCGCGTCCAGCTCGGCGCGGCCCAGGGGGCTGGCTCCCGCCAAGAGCTCGCTCGGGGCATAGAGCGATCGCAGCGCGAAGAGGGGCAGGGTCGAATCGACGATGAGCCCGACGCGCGCGAACGAGGCCGAGGCCTCCTCCCACGAGCCCGCGTCATAGGCCCGCCTGGCCGCGGCGAGCGCCTCGCGGAGGACTTCTTCGGCCCCCGTCTGCGCCGCGCCGAGGGACGAAATCCAGGCGGCGTCCAGCGCGCCGAGCACGCCCTCGAGCCGCTCTTCGGTCGGGCGGCCGAGCGCGAGGCGGAAGGCGAAGGGCAGGAAGGAGCTGTCCGTGTCGACGCCGGTCTCGGCCTTGTAGAGGGCGACGTTGGCCCGCAGGGCCAGGCCGGCCTCCCGCACGGCGCTCCGCGCGCCGAAATAGTCGAACGCGGCCGCCTGGGCGGCGCTTAAGGACGCGCCGAAGGCGCTCCGCGCAGCGTCGAGCTCGGCGGCTCCCGCGGCGGCCAGCCTGCCGTAGCTATCGCGCAGGGCGACGAAGGCGGCCTGCATGGCGTTCATCCCCGATTGCAGATAGCTCAGCGCCGTGCTGATCGCCTGAACGCGGGCCAGGCTCTCGTTCTTCAGCTCGCCGCTGACCTCCGCCAATTGCCTGAACTGCAGCTGGTAGAGCTCGAAGCCCGATTCGTAGACTCGCGCGGCCTGCAGGTAGCTCCCCGCGTCGATGAGCGAGCGGCCCTCGGCCATGATCTGGGCGAATCGGGCGTTGTTCGCGGTGAAGAGCGCTAGGTCGTACGCCTCGGCTATGAAGGCCCGTTCGGTCGGGTTCGTCGGCGGGTAATCCCGCAGGATCCGTTCGATCAGGGCGATTTTTTCCGTCTCGCTACTGCGCGGGTTCGCGATGGCCTCGATGAGGGCCAGGTAGTTCTGGTTGTAGCTCTGACGTAGGCGCGATATCTGGCGCAGCTTGCCCTGGGCCTCGTCGAAGCGGTCGGGATTGGCCTTGATGAACTCGCTGATATAGATGATGGCCTCGTCGTAGCGCTGCTCCGCGATGAGGGCGTCCACCCGGCGGAGCGGATCCTCGCGGCCGCCCAAGGCGAAGGCCGGGCCGGCGGCGATGATGAGAAAGCTTACGAGTGTCGCCCAGAATATAACGAGGCGCCGCATCCTAATCGTGAGTATACTCCTCTTCCGTATCATTGTCGGCGCGCCGCGCGAGGAGCTGAGCGCCAATACGAAGCCCGCTGTATTATATAGAAATAATCCGCCCCATACTGTATATTTCCTGTACCATGAAGGCTCGGCGCGCGGCGCTCAGTATACTGATCTCAGTCTGCGCCGCCGGCGTCCAGGCCCAGGGCTTCGCCTCGGCCTACGAATTCATCTACAACCTCTTCGAGCCCGATCCCAACGCCGGCCGGACGGTCTTCCTCTCGACCCGCATACCCATGGGCGGCGCGGCCGAGAGCATGGGCATGGCCTATACCGCGGTGGCCGCCGACGCGTCCTTCCTGGAGCTCAACCCGGCCGGCAGCGCGCTCCTCGAGCGCACGCAGGCCGCCCTCTTCCATAACAACTGGATTCAGGATACCCGCATCGAAGGCGCCGTCTACGCCGTGCGCTTCGGCAACTTCGGCTTCGCCGCCGGCGGCAAGTGGCTCTACCTGCCCTTTACCGAGCGCGACGACTTCGGCTACCGCGTTACGAGCGGCTACTATTCGGAGGCCCTAGGCATAGCCAACGCCTCGGTCCGCCTCTTCCCCGGCTATTACTTCTATGGCCTAGCCGTCGGCGCCAACCTGAAGCTCGGGGCCCGGACCGTCCCCGATTACGGGGACGACCAGGGTTCGGTTATAGCCGGCTCGGGCGCCGGGCAGTCGGCCGTCGCGATCATGACCGATATCGGCCTCCTTACCCGCTTTAACTTCTTGAAATTCTACGCCTCCCGCTCCAAGAACTTCGGCCTCGGCCTTACGCTGAAGAATTTGGGGCCGCCGGTCAAGGGCGAGGCCCTTCCCACCGTCGCCGCCGTCGGCATGGCGTATAACTTCTTCAGGCCCATCCTCTTATCCGCCGACTTGAGCGTCCCTATCAACCTCGTGAACCCGGCCGAAAGCGAGCGACCCTACTGGGGCGTGGGCTATGCCATGACCCTGACGAGCTTCTGGTCGCTGCGCGCCGGGCTCCTGGTCAAGGGCGCCAACCCGCGCATCTCGGTCGGCGCCTCGGTCGAACTCTTCCCCATGACCCTAGATATAAACTACACTCTCGACCTGACGACGCAGTTCACGGCGCTCAACCGCATCAGCGTCGCCGCGCGCTTCGACCTAGGCGATATGGGCAGGGCCGAACGGGCCGCCACGGTGGATTCGCTCTATATCGGCGGGCTCGAGGCCTACGCCGCCGGCCAACTGGAGCGCGCCGTAGAGCTGTGGAGCCGCGCCCTAGAGCTGGACCCCTATTTCGATCCGGCCAAGGAAGCCCGAGCGAACGCGCAGGCGTCCATCGAGCTGCAGCGGCGTATACGCGATCTACAGCGCCTGGATTGACGGCGCGGACCATACCACGACCGGAGCGAATCGATGACCGTACTGGCACCCATATTGCGCATTGTCTCCGCCGGCCTTTCGCTGTACATGCTGGCGTGCGTAGCGCGCATCGTCATGACTTGGTTCCCCGGCGGGCTCGGCGGGCAGGGCGCGGCCTTCTTGGAGCGCCTAACCGAACCCTATCTGGCCTTCTTCCGCCGCTTCGCCTTCCTGCGGGGCGGGACGATGGATTTCTCCCCCATAGCCGCCTTGGCGGTCCTCGCGGCCCTATCGCGCGCCCTGACCGTAGCCTCGTACGGGGCCTTGACCCTGGGCTTCGTCCTGGCCCTGATCCTGGAGACCGTCTGGTCGCCCGTAGCCTTCCTCCTGTCCTTCATGGCCGTGCTGGCGCTGGCGCGCATCGTGGCCTATCAGCTGCGTTGGAACAGCCTGCACCCCGCCTGGCGCGTCGTGGACGCGATGGTGAACCCGGTCTTGTTTAAGATCAAAGCGCTCATCTATAAAGATCGTATCGTAAACTATATGCAGGGCCTGATAACCGGCTTCCTCGTCCTGGCCGCGATCAGGCTGCTCGGCGGGCTGGCTATAGGGGCGCTCTCGGCCCTGTTCCTCAGGTCCTAATTACGTCTTCCGGGATTCCCGCGAAAGGATATACGCGCATGTTGACATCCAAACAACGAGCGGCTTTGGCCTCCCTGGCTACGAAGCTCGACCCGGTGGTGCGCCTGGGCAAGGCGGGAGCGGCTGACGGCGTTGCCGCCGCCTTAGAGCGGGCCTTGGCCGACCACGAGCTCGTAAAGCTACGCTTCGTCGACTTTAAGGGCGAAAAAATGGAGCTGGCCCGCGCCTTGGCCGAGGGAACCGGCTCGGAGTTGGTACGCGTCATCGGTAACGTGGCCGTGTTCTACAAAGAGCAGCCCGATTCCGAACGTAGGATTATAAAAATAGATTAGCCGGTCGAGGGCGGCCTGTAATCGCGCCTCCGAGCGGGAGCCGTAGCTTCGTAGACGATGCCGCGGCTCTCATTTTTTTAAACCCATCGAAAGCTAGTTCGGCTGGCAAAAAAAAAGATTGACAGTTTACAAAGCCTGC
>CALKWG010000284.1 GCA_938004315.1 uncultured Spirochaetaceae bacterium | reverse complement strand
CGAAGATCACGAGCTCGGAGCGCTCGGGCGTGGGATAGTGCAGGTAGACGAAATCGTCCTTGGGCTCGCCTATGACGCGCGCGAGGTACGCGTCGAAGGCCGCCTTATCGCCGAAGCTCCTCACCGTGAGCGGCGCGCGCAGGGCGGCCTCGTCGAAGCGGAAATACTCGTTGTACACGTCGAAGAGCCCCTCGAGGCTCGCGGCGAGGGCCGTCGCGGCGCCCTGGCCCGCGTCGGACCAGACCGCGTAGCGCTTGCTGCTGGCGCTGGCCATCTCCTGCGCCCAGACGGAAGCGCCCAAGGCCGCGACGAACGCGGTAAGCGCTATCATTTTCTTCATACTACCCTCCGTGGTTCCGTAATCCTAACGCCGTCCGACGCTTCTGTCAAACACGGCCGGCGCCCTACCTTCCCGTGAAGCGGTCTATGACCAGGTTCACTTCCTCGATCAAAATCCCCGTAAAACGCTCTATGTTATCGATGACGTACTGCTGCAGGTTATGGATGTTGCCCGACAGCTGCGTGCCGTAGGGCAGCTCGATGACGACCGTCAGGCGGTAGCCCTGCGAATCCGAGCGGACCGTGATCTTCTGTATCCGTATGGAGTCGTCGAACTCGTCCACGCAGTGGATGACCATCTGCGACAAGGCCGACTCGGAGATGGCCACGCGGCCTCGCTTGGCGAACTCGGGCCGCACCACGCTCTTCTCGTACAGCTTGGGCGTACGCACCGTGGCGCCGAGGTTGCGCTGCAGGAAGACGCGGACGCTATCGTAGAAGATGCGCGGATAGCTGCGCTTCACCTCGATGGCCGGCACGGGGATCACGTGCTTGCCCTCGACCTTGCGCGACTGTATGGCCGCTTCTATGTCATCTTTGCTCGCGATATCCTCGATTTTGATGATCTTATGCGGCTGAGGGATCTGCAGGCGCTCCGCGATCTTAGAGACCATCTTCTCCGAGGTCCCGATGAGGAGGATCTTCTTCCAGCGTACGCGCTGCAGCTCGCGCGCGACGTCGTCGCGGTGGGCCTTCTCGTGGAAGAGCGCGGTCTTGACCGCCGCCATATACAGCTTCTCCCGCTTCGCGGACTTGCCGGCGACGATCGCGTCGCCGCGGATGAGAAGGCCGTCGTCGATGATCAGGTCTATGCCGTATTTCTGCGCCACGAGCTTGGCCCGAAAGCTCTTGCCCGTGCCGCTCTCGCCCACCAAGGCGAACACGCGCACGCCCTTCCACAGCCACAAGATGTCGTTTATGAACCTCAGCATCGCCTTCCCGTTCTAATCGTAATTATCGGCGTAAACTCCGGCTTTCCCTTACCGATAATCTAGCAAGGCGATGACAAACTCGAAGCTTGTCATCGCCTTGCAGCGCGATCGCTCGGAAACCTGGCGGTTTCCTACGCGATAGCCACGTTAGTGAAGCCGCTTACGAAGGCGCCTTCGCCTTCGTAAGCGCCTTATTTGAACGAGGGTAGCGATATGGACATAAAACGACTAGAGAGCTTCTTATCGGCCGCCGAGCGGCTCAGGTCGTCCCTGGACGCCTTCGTCGAGGAGCAGCGGGCCGTGGGACGGGCCGTCCGCGATAAGGATTGGGTAGCGCTCGAGCGCGCCCTGGCGGCGGCCGCCGCCGTAGGCGAGGCCGTGGCCCGCGACGAGGCGGCGAGGAACGCGGCCTGGTCGGCCCTCGTGGGCGAGCTCGGGCTGGCGCCCGATACGAGCGCCTTCCGCGTCTCGCTCGCCCTGCCGATGGCCGCCCGGGAGGCGCTGACCGATACCTGCCGCGCCCTGCGCCTGGCGGCCATGCGCGCCCGCATCGAGAGCGAGGCCCTAGGCAGCTTCGTCGGCGACAGCGCCTCGATGCTGGCCAAGACCCTAGAGGAGCTCTTCCCCGACCGTAAGGTCAAAGTATACGGCAAAAGCGGCAAGCCGAAGAGCGTGCAATCGGACGCGATGGTGGTCAACGCCGCCTTCTAGATCGGGATTTCTATAGGCGGCTAGCGGCCGTCGAGGCCGCATCGGCCCGGAGGATCGACGAATGAATTCGACGTTTATGGGACTCGAGATAGGTAAGCGCGGCCTCATGGCCCATGCCCAGGGGCTCAATACCGTAGGCCACAACCTGACCAACGCGTCGACCGAGGGCTACTCTCGCCAGAGGGTCGAATTCGTCACCATGGAGCCGCTCTACGCGCCCCACCTGAACCGGGAGCATACGCCGGGGCAGATAGGCCAGGGCTTGGTCGTCGGCCGCATCGAACGCGTGCGCGACGAGCTCCTGGACAGCCGCATCGTCGCCCAGCAGGGCGGCTTAGGCTATTGGGAGAGCCGCGATAAGTACACCAAGATCGTCGAGCAGATCTATAACGAACCGACCGAAGTCTCGGTCCGGACCCAAATGGACCGTTTCTGGGATTCGTGGCAGGAGTTGTCGCTGCACCCCTCGGAGACGGCCCCGCGTGAGGCGGTGCTGCAGCGAGGCAAGACCCTCCTCGACGCCATACACGAGCAATACCGCCGCCTCGCAAGCACCCGCGACATGCTGGACGAGGATATCATGGTCGTCACGGCCCAGGCTAACGACCTAGCCCGCCAGATAGCGAAGCTCAATGACGAGATCGTGCGCTCCGAGGCCATGGGCGACCGACCCAACGACCTCTACGACCGCCGCGACCTCATCGTCGAGAAGCTAGCCAAGCTCGTGCCCGTCACGGTGGACCGCCGCGATCCGGACGAGTTCATGGTGCATACCGGCGGCCGCATCCTCGTACAGGGCAAGATCGCCCGCGCCTTCGACCTCACGAGCGGCTCGGGCAACGACGGCCATCCCGATCTTATATGGAAGGATACCGGCGATACGGCTTCCTTAAAAGGCGGCGTCCTCGGCTCGCTCTTCGAGCTCAGGGACGTGGACCTCAGGCGCGAGATCGTCTCCTTGGATACCATGACCCTGAACTTCACCGACCTCGTGAACGAGGTGCACCGCTCCGCCTACGGCCTCAACGGCAAGACGGGCGTGGACTTCTTTACCGAGCACCCGCGGGTCAACAACATCGCGGGCAACTACGACCGGGACGGCGACGGCGTCAACGACTCGAGCTATATCTACCGCATGACCGGCGCGAACGCGCTCGCGGCCCAGGACCAGGTCGGGTTGGCGGGGACGATTCGGCTATCGGGCGCGAACGGCCTCGTCGATATCGAGTATCGCCCGACCGACACCGTGGCCGAGCTCGTGCGGCGCATCAACGTTTCGGGGGCGGAGGTCACGGCGCGCTTGACCGCGAACGGCACCCTGCAGCTGCGCGCCACCGCCAGCGCTACGGGCGCCGACCCCGACTTCGTGATACGCCACGTCGAGGACTCGGGCGAATTCCTGGCCGGCTACGCCGGTCTGCTCGCGGCATCGGGAGCCGACGGCGCCTATACCTGGGAGCGGCCCGACGCCGTCCTGTCCCTCCGCTCAGGCGGAACCGACTACGCCGTAGCCCCCCTTTCCCACCCCTCCGGCTGGATCGAGATCTCGGCCGAGGTGCGGCGCGACCTGACGAGCATCGCGGCGGGCATGGGCCGGAACGGCCGCCCTGCGGAGGCCGGCGACGGATCGGCGGCCTTGGCCATCGCCCGCCTGCGGACGGCGCCGGTGATGGTCGGCTCGGAGGCCACCTTCGACGACTACTTCGCCGACGCCGTGGCGCGCGCAGGGCTTGAGGGCGAGCGGGCCGGCCGCATGGCGGAGACCCAGTCGCGCATAGCCAAGAACCTGGCGGACCTGCGGCAGTCCATCTCCGGCGTCAACATCGACGAGGAGCTGGCCAATATGATCAAGTTCCAGCACGGCTACGCCGCGGCCGCCAAATTCATATCGCACTTCGACCAGATGATGGATACCATCATCAACCGCATGGGCGTATAAGGTAAGGAGCGCATATGCCTCGCGTCAGCACGGACATGATGAATAACGACATGCAGTATTGGATGCGCCGTCGCGAGGACGCGATGGCCAGCCAAAATAATCGCCTGGCCAGGCAGGAGAAGCTCGAGAACCTGCGGGACGACCCCCTGGCGGCCGCGCGCTCGGTGCGCTACGAATCCTTCGTGAGCCGCCTGGAGCGCTACGAGGAGAACGTCCGCTACACCCTGGACCGCTCGAAGATCGCCGAGGGCTATATGCGCCAGGCCAACGAGCTCATGCAGCGCATACGCGAGCTGGCCGTGACCGGCGCCACCGGCACCTTCACCAAGTCGGATACGGCGGCCATGGCCGCCGAGGTCGACCAGCTGTTGAAGGAGATCGTCAACCTGGCCAACGCCCGCGGCCCCGACGGCGACTTCCTCTTCGCGGGGGACAAGGCGCGCACCGAGCCGTTCAGGGCGACCGTGGGCTACGCCCCCGGCGCCGGGGCCGCCACCGTGGTAGGCGTCGAGTATCTGGGCGGGCTAGGAAGCCCGCAGGCGGAGATCGGCGAGGGCGCGTACCTGCCCATGAACCTGGCCGGCGACGAGGTGTTCTGGGCCGAGCGGCAACGGATCGCCGGCGGCTCGGACGCGTCTAACTACCGCGTGCTCTCGGCCTCGTCCATCTTCATAGACGGCCACGAAGTGGCCCTGAAGCCCGGCGACACCGTCCAAGCCATCATCGCCAAGATCAACGACTCGGGCGCCTCGGTCAAGGCCTCGCTCGACCCCCGCACCAACGCCTTGGTGCTCGAGGGCACGCAGGCCCATAGGCTGCGCCTAGAGGACGGCCAGGGCGGCGAGGTGCTGGCCGAGCTCGGCATCCTCTCCGGCTCGCGGGTCCCCTCCGACTACGCGCCTACGGCGCGCGTCTCCGGCGGCTCGCTCTTCGACGCGGTCATAGCGCTGCGCGACGCCCTCAACGCCGGCGACCATATCGAGATAGGCGGCCGGGTCCTGGCGAGCGTCGACGCCGGCATGGACAACATGGCCAGGCGCCTGGCCCAGGCCGGCTCCGTCATGGAGCGCCTGGACTCCGCTCGCCTGAGGCTCAACAAGGAGATCCCGGACGTCACGGCGCTCCTGGCGGCGGAGAAGGGCCTGGACTTCGCGCAGGCCGTCACCGACATGAAGATGATGGAATACGCCCACCAGGCCTCGCTCAGGCTGGCCGGACGCGTCCTGCCGCAGACGCTCCTTGACTTCCTACGTTGATTCGGGCAGATTGGACCGTACCATGACCATCGCTACCAAGGCCTTCGGCGAAGTCGACGTCGACGAGCGCCAGATACTGGAATTTCCCGAAGGCCTCATAGGCTTTCAAAAGTTCAAGCGTTACGCCCTGCTCGACGCGCCTCAGAAGCCGTATTTCTATCTGCAATCGATGGACCTGCCCGAGCTGGCCTTCATCCTCGTCGACCCCTTCCTGTTTAGGGCCGACTACGCGGTGGACGTGAACGACGAGCTCTCGGCCGCCTTGGGCCTTCAGAGCCCGGAGGACGCGCTGATACTCTGCCTGGTGACGGTGCCGCCCGACGGCGGCTCGGTCACCGCGAACCTCATGGGCCCCCTGGTCATCGGCAAGGCCTCCAGGCTCGGCGCCCAGGCCCCGCAGGCCGACCCCCGGTGGAAGACCAAGCACGACATCATGGCGGAGCTGGCCGCCGCCAGGGCCTAGCCATGCTCATCCTCACGCGCAAGCTCAACGAGAAGGTGGTCATCGGGGACGGCATCGTCGTATCGGTCGTGGAGCTACGCGGCGACCAGGTGAAGCTGGGCATCGAGGCGCCTAAGAGCGTCAAGGTCTTCCGCCAGGAAGTGTACGAAGCCATACAGGAAGAGAACCGCCGGGCGGCCGGCTCCGCCATGGAGCTGCCCGGCCTGCAATTACCATCGTAGGCCGCCCCGGCCCGTTAAGGATTCGCCATGAGCGTCATGTACCATCCCTCAGTCGATTTCGCCATGGGCGACCCGTCCAAGGCCCCCGTCTCGCCTATACCGTCGCCCGAGGCCGCCCGATCGTTCTTCAACTCGATGATACTCTCGGCCTCCGGCTGGCGCGGGGTCTTCGGTACGGACGACGAGGACCGATCCGAGTTCGTCGCCCCCGAGAAGCTGTACCTCGCGGCCCGCATGGCCGAGGTCTTCGCCGATCGGCTGCTCGAGCGGGCCGCGGCCGCCGCGGCGCCGGCCCGCCCCCCCGTGGTGGCCTTAGGCATGGACAGCCGGCCAACCGGCCCGGCGATCGCCGACGCCATGCTCCGCGTCTTCCTCGCCAAGGGCCTGCGGGTCCGCTACGCCTTCATCATCGCCGCCCCGGAGATCATGGCCTGGGCCCGCCGATCGGGCGCCCTGCCCGAGGGCAACCCCGATCGCCTGGACGCGTTCTGCTACGTCTCGGCCAGCCACAACCCGCCGGGCCATAACGGCGTCAAGTTCGGCTACGCCGACGGCGGCGTGCTGCCCGGCGACGAGGCCGCCGCCCTGGCCTCGCGCCTCCGGGACGGCGCGTGCGAGCGCGGGGACGTCGAGCGGCTAGCGGCCCTCTGCGCCTCGGTCCCGGCCGGCGAGGTCGCCTCGTCCTTCGCCCAGGCCGTTCAAAACAAGCGTAAGGCGCTTTCTGATTATATACTATTCACTCGAGAAGTGGCCGGCGGGAGCCCCGAGCTCGAGGAGCAGGAGCGCGTCCTGGACGAGCTTAAGGCCGCCGTCGAGGCCGCCGAGGCGGGCGTCGTGGCCGAGATGAACGGCTCGGCGCGCTCGCTCTCCCTGGACGGCGACTTCCTCTCGGGCCTCGGCGTCAGGGCGCGCCTGGTGAACGCCTCCCCGCGCGCCTTCGCGCACCGCATCGTGCCCGAGGGCGAGTCGCTGATCCCCTGCATGGAGGAGCTCGCGCGCGCCAGGCGGGGCGACCCGGGCTATTCCTTCGGGTACGTGCCCGACTGCGACGGGGACCGCGGCAATATCGTCGTCTGGGACCAGGGCGCCGGCGCGGCGCGCGCCCTCGAGGCGCAGGAGACCTTCGCCCTGGCGAGCCTGGCCGAGCTGGCCATGACCGTCCGCGCGCGCCTGGCCCGAGCCGACGCGCCCCGGCCGGGGCGGCCGGCCGAGCTTCCGCCGCTCGCCCTGGCGGCCAACGACGCGACCAGCCTCCGCGCCGAGTACATAGCCAAGGCCTTCGGGGCGCGGGTCTATCGCGCGGAGACCGGCGAGGCCAACGTCGTGGGCCTGGCCAGGAGGCTGCGCGCCGAGGGGCGCGAGCTTAGGATCATGGGCGAAGGCTCGAACGGCGGCGTCATCACCTACCCGGCCGCCGTGCGGGATCCCATCAACACCATGACGGCCGTCTTGAAACTCGCCTATCTCAAGGGCGACGAGGCTTCGCCGGGCCCCTATCGCCTGTGGCTACGCTTGACCGGCCGCGAAGGGGCCTATCGCGACGATTTCTCCATTTCAGATATAGCGGCGAGCCTCCCGCCCTTCACCACGACGGGCGCATTCGAGGAGCGCGCCGCCCTGCGCGTCCGTACGCGCGACCAGGCCGC
>CALKWG010000283.1 GCA_938004315.1 uncultured Spirochaetaceae bacterium | reverse complement strand
AGATCGTATTCGGTGACTGGAGTTCAGACGTGTGCTCTTCCGATCTGGAGCGGAGGGCCTTGAGCCTGAGCGTCCCGGGCGACGCGGCTGCCGATCCGGGCCTGATCGCATTCATGGAGGCCAGGGGCTTCAAACGTTACGCGGCGACGCCCTACGGAAACGACCGCGGCGCCATGGGGGTCATCGAGCTCTTCGATGAAGGCGACGGGGATTCTGACGAGCGGTCCCGGCTCGAGACCGTATGCCGCCTCTTGGCGGCGGCGGATCGCACCGACCGGGCGGTGCTCAAGGCTAAGGCGGAGCGGGATCTCGCGGCGGCCACGATGGAACAGAGCCTCGAAGCCTGGGTCAGGATGCTCGAATTACGGGATCAGGAAACCGAGGGGCATTCAAGGCGCGTAACGGACTTGTCCCTGCGCCTGGCGAAAGAGATGGGCCTCGAGGAGGGCGCCGTGGCCGAGCTGCGCCTCGGCGCCCTCCTCCATGACATAGGTAAGATGGGCATACCGGATTCCATCTTGCTCAAGCCCGGCCCGCTCGACGAGGCCGAACGCTCGGTGATGGCGCAGCACCCCGTATTAGCGTATCGGGTGCTCTCCGGCATCGGGGCCTTGGCGGGAGCCGCCGAGCTCGCGTACTGCCACCATGAGCGCTGGGACGGGAAAGGCTACCCCAGGGGCCTACGCGGCGAGGAGATCCCCCTCCCCGCCCGCATCTTCGCGGTGGTCGACGTTTGGGACGCGCTGGTCTCCGACCGGCCTTACCGCAGGGCGATTACGCCCGAACGAGCCGTCGGCATCATCGCCGAAGGCGCCGGGACGCAGTTCGACCCGATCGCGGTGCAGCGCTTCCTCGGCCTCGTCCGCCCCCCGCTAGGCTCCGAGCGCGACTAGCCTGCGCGCCTCGCGGCCGAGCTGCTCGTACGAGGCGAGGGCCCCGTCGGCGGCGTATAAGCCGGTCAGCTCGGCGACGGCCAGGACGCGACCCCTCATAGCCTCCTCCAAGGCGCTTAAGCGCGGGCTCGCCGGCGAGACGGAGGAGTCGAGGGCGTAGAGCCTGAAGATATATCGATGCGCGCCGGACGGGGGGCAGGGCCCGCCCCATCCGTACTCCAAGAAGTCGTTGATGCCCTGGACGCTGCCGTCGTCGAGCGAGGCGTATGGCGGAAGGCCGGCGACGCGGCGCGTCTCGGCGGCGGGGATGTTCCACATGAGCCAATGCACCCACGAGAGGGGGCCGGGAGCGTCGCCGTCGACGCAGCTCAGGGCGAACGACCGGGTACCGGCCGGCGCATCGGACCAAGATAGAAGCGGGGAACGATTCTCCCCCTCGTAAGCGCAATCGAAGGGTAAAAAAGCTCCGTCGGCGAAGCTCGGACTCGTTAAACGCATCTAGTCCTCCGTCGCCTAGGCGACAGGATATTATAATGACGCTTTATGTCTTTTTGTCAAGGCAGTGAGCTACCGGCCGCCTCGCGTAGCCTTCGCCCAGGCGGCTAGGGCTAGGGGCTCGATCGCCCGGCAGCCGCCTCGTCGATAACGGCCGCCTCGCGGACGTAGCTTGACAGCCTGCGGAGCGAGACGCCGAGCACGGCTAGCGCGAAGAGCGATGCCAGGCCGCCGGCGAAGAGGAAGAAATCGTAGAGGCCGTGCACCGCCACGGCCGCCCAGAAACCGCGGGCCGATAGGGCGGCGGCCCGCCTGGCGTCGGTCTCGCGCTTGGCCAAGCCGAGCCAATAGCCCATGATGCCGGTCGCCGCGGCGTGCATGGGCACGGCGGTGAAGGCTCGCAGGATCAAGGCCAGGCGGCTGGCCGCCCCGTAGAGCAGGTTCTCCGCGAAGGCGAAGCCCAGGCTCACGCAGACGGCGTAGACGATGCCGTCCATCACCTCGTCGAACTGCGCGCTACGATAGACGCTCCGTTTTAAGAAAATGAACTTGACGCCTTCCTCTACGAACGCGGCGGTCAGGAAGGCCGTCCACAGGATGGAGAAGGGGCGCGGCAGGAAGCCTGCGGGGATATCGACGAAGAGCTCGATGGGTATGGCCAGGCCGGCGCCCAGGAAGCCCAGGGCGACGCTCTTCCAGATCATGCCCAGCGGCTCGGGCCTGGCCCTATCCTTGCGGTAGAACCAGACGATGAGCGCCGCGGAAGGGAGGGCCGCGCCGGCTATCAAGATGATGAGGTCGGTCATACCGACGAGTATACAACGGCCGGGGGAGGAGCGCGAGCGGGCTATGCTCCGTCGGCCGCCCGGGACGGCGGCTGCCGGGACGCGAGCCGGCGCGCGAGACCGGGCGGCCCGCCCCGGCCGCCCCGCCGCTCGCCTTGCGCGGCCGCCTGTCGCATAGTAGGCTCTATGCTGATCTAGACCGCGTTTCATATCGACGAACCGAAGGAGCCCATCGATGGATACGAAGACCTTGAACGCCATAGCCGCGAGCGTCCGCTGCCTCTCCATGGACGCCATACAGAAGGCCAACTCGGGCCATCCCGGCCTGCCCTTAGGCTGCGCAGAGCTAGGCGCGCAGCTCTACGGCGAGTTCCTCAAGCACGATCCGGCCGCGCCCGCCTGGCTGGACCGCGATCGCTTCGTGCTGTCGGCCGGCCACGGCTCGATGTTCCTCTACAGCCTGCTCCATCTGGCCGGCTACGGCATACGCATCGAGGACATCATGAACTTCAGGCAGATCGGCTCGCCCTGCGCCGGCCACCCGGAGTACGGCTTCGCCGCGGGCATAGAGACGACGACCGGGCCGCTCGGCCAGGGCATAGCCAACGCCGTGGGCATGGCCGTCGCCGAGACCATGTTGGCCGCGCGCTTCAACCGGCCCGGCCACGAGATCATAGACCATTATACCTGGGCCTTAGCCGGCGACGGCTGCCTGCAGGAGGGCGTAGCGGCCGAGGCCGTCTCGTTGGCGGGCCACCTGGGTCTGGGGAAGCTCATCGTCCTCTACGACGATAACCGCATCACCATAGACGGCGAGACCGGGCTCTCCTTCACCGAGGACGTGGGGGCTCGCTTCGCCGCCTGCGGCTGGCAGGTCCTGAAGGGCGACATGTACGACGCCGACGGCGTACGCGCGGCCGTCGCCGCCGCCAAGGCCGAGAAGGCCAAGCCTAGCCTCATTATGCTCCGCTCGGTAATCGGCAAGGGCGCGCCGACCATGCAGGGCTCGCACAAAGTCCACGGCGCGCCGTTGGGCGCGGAGGAGATAGCCAAGGCCAAGGCGGCCATGGGCGTCCCCGCCGACGCGCAGTTCTACGTCGATCCAACGGCGGCGGCCTTCTTCAAGGCGCGCGCGGCCGAGCTCGGCGCGGCCAGGGCCGCCTGGGACGCCCGCTACGCGGCCTGGCGGGCTGCCTACCCCGCCCCGGCGGCCGAGCTGGACGCGGCCCTGGCAGGCGAGCCCTTGGCCGCGCCGGCTTGGCCAGCCTTCAAGCCCGGCGAGTCGCTGGCCACGCGCGCCGCCTCGGGCAAGGCCCTGCTGGCGGCGGCCAAGGCCTGGCCCCAGCTCGTCGGCGGCTCCGCCGACCTGACCGGCCCCAACAGCACGCAGCTCGAAGGCCCCGCCTTCTCGGCCGCCGCCCGCGCCGGCCGGATGATCCACTACGGCGTGCGCGAGCACGCCATGGCCGCGATCAGCAATGGCCTCGCCTTGCACGGCGGCTTACGCCCCTTCTGCGCCACCTTCCTGGTCTTCGCCGACTACTTACGGCCGGCCCTGCGGCTATCGGCGCTCATGAAGCTCCCGGTGATCTACGTCCTTACGCACGACTCGGTCCATGTCGGCGAGGACGGCCCCACCCACCAGCCTATCGAGCACCTGGCCGCCCTCAGGGCCATACCGAACGTCGCCGTGCTGCGGCCGGCCGACGCCGAGGAGACGGCCGAAGCCTGGGCCTGGGCCATGGAGCGACGCGACGGCCCGACCGTGATCGCGCTCTCGCGGCAGAACCTGCCGGTGGTCGCCAAGGCCGACCCGGACTGGCGCTCGACGATGCGCACCGGCGCCTACGTCGTGAGGAACACGCCCGACGAGCCGGACGCCGTCATCGTGGCCACCGGCTCCGAGTTGGAGCTTGCCCTCAAGGCCGCCGAACTCGCGGCCCCCAGGAGCGTGCGCGTCGTATCGATGCCGTGCAAGGAAGCCTTCCTGGCCCAGCCGGAAGCCATACGGGAGGCTATCGTACCTTCGTCGTGCCGCGTCGTCGCCTGCGAGGCAGGGCGCTCGCTCGGCTGGGAGGGGCTGGCCGACGCGTTCCTGGGCATCGAGCGCTTCGGCGAATCCGGCCCGGGCCCGCAGGTGGCTAGGCACCTGGGGCTCACGCCGGAGGCCCTGGCGGCGCTGCTCTAAACGGCCGGCCTGTTCGGCCGGCCGGCGAATCAGCCCGGCCGGCCGACGATGCGCCCGATGCGCTCGCGGCCCCGGCTGATGGCCCAGGCGTCGCGGGCATTAAAGTATAGATACCAGCTTCCTTCCGACTCGTCGCGCCTGCAATCGCAGGCGTAGACGTGCGACGCGGTCCAACCGGAACCGGGCGCCAGGAGGGGCTCCTCGCGTGCCTTGCGCCAGGAGTAGCCGTCCTCCGAACGGAGGATAAAGATGGCCGAACGGGACCTCCCGGCGCCGTCGCGGTAGATCGTGTTCTGAAGGCCGAGCCAACCGTCGTCCAGCTTAAAGGCCTTCATGGAGCCGGCCCCCAGGGGCGCGAGCTCCGGCTGGGCTTCCGGATCGATGAGGGGGAGCGGATGGACGAGGAAGGGCCCCTGCGGATCTTTCGACGAGGCGCAGCCTATCGCGCGCGGCTCGCAGAAGCCGCAATCGTCTATCCACGACAGCGAGGCGGAGAAGTAGAGGCGCCACGCGTCGCCGTCCTCCGCCAGGCAGGGATTCGACGCGGCGAAGCCCAGCCGGGCGTCCCGCATCCAGGCCAGCTCGGGCGCTATAAGCTCGTCGGCCGCGCCCCAGCGCGAGAGCTCCGCCGAGACGGCGCAGGCCACGGACGAACGCCAGCGAGGCCGCGCGGGCAGGGCGGTCATGACCAAGGCGAAGGGCCGGTAGCGCTCGAAGTACAGGCGGTACTCGCCGCCCAGTCGGCGGATGAAGGGCCGCATGGCGTGCCTGATTATCCTCCGACCGGCGTCCCACGAGAGGCCGTCGTCTGAGCGGTAGAGCCGCAGGCCCCAGGCGTCGTGGGCGACCAAGGCCCAGCGCCCGTCGGGCGTCTCGCTCGGGAAGAGGAAGCTCGGGTCGGCCACGATGGGCGAGGCCGCGGGCGGCTCGATAAGCGCGTCCCCGGGCTCGTCCCAGGATAGCCGCAGGAAGTCGGCTATGGTCATGTGGGCTCCCCTCTCCGGGCTCCAGCTCGGGCCTGGGACCGGCGCGAGCGCCGGCGGCCGAACGCGCGCCGTGTAGAAAAAAAGCGGCCCCGACGGGCCGCTCCATCGCTTACGCGAACCGGCTTACCACCAGCCGAAGGCGGTACCGCAGCGGGTCAGGTACCAGACGGTGACGATGCCGACGAGGACGGCGTAGGTGAAGAACCATATCGCCAGGGCCTCGCCGCCTTGACGGGCCATCGCGCCGTTGAATATCGAGCCGGCGAGGCAGACGATGAAACCGATCAAGGCCAGGACGCCGTACAGGGTGTTTGGCTGCGCTAAGGCGTCCAGGCTGAACACGAAGGAGAACGCGAAGATAAAAACGAAAAGGGCGAAGTTCACGAGGCCGTTCCGCGTATCCATAGGGATGCTCCTTTATCTATCGAGCTTCGAGCAGGGCTAGTATACTCCGGCCCCTACCATTTGTCCAGAAATGGCCTATAGTTAGCCCCATGGAGGCGCTTATGAAACAAGTATGCGTTCTATTAGCCGACGGCTTCGAGGAGGTCGAGGCCATCACGCCCATCGACTATCTTCGCCGGGCCGGCGCGGCGGTAACGACCGCCGCCATCAAGGGCCGCAGGGTAGAAGGCGGCCACGGCATCGCCGTCGAAGCCGACGCGACCCTATCCGAGCTCGAGGGAAAGCGCTTCGACTGCGTCGTGGCGCCCGGAGGCGGCAAGGGTTCGGAGAACATCGCCGCCGACGCGCGCGCTATCGCCTTCATTAAAGCCCACGCCGAGGCGGGGGCGATCATCGGGGCGATCTGCGCCGCGCCGGCCTTGGTCTTAGGCCGGGCCTGCGGCCTCCTCAAGGGCAAGGCGTTCAGCTGCTACCCGGGCATGGAAGGCCTCGTACCCGAAGGCAGCTTCAAGGCCGAGCGCGTCGTGCGCGACGGGGCGCTCATTACCTCCCGGGCAGCCGGCTGCGCCGGCGAGTTCGCCGCGACCTTGGTAGAGGCCCTGATCGGCGAGGAGGCGGCGCGGAAGCTCTCCGAATCGGTCCTGCTCGCGCGGCCCTGAGGCGCCCGCGGGGGCCGACGCCGCTAGCTGCAGGGGTAGGCGACGGGCCGCTGGCCGAGGCGGCCGCGCTTGGTGCCGAAGGCCGCGGCCAGGAGCCCCAAGGCGATGCCGCCCAGGCCGAACAAGGCGGCCGGCCCCTCGCCGCGATCGGGCGCGACGAGGCGGCCGAGCAGATAGCCGGCTATGAACAGCCCGAGCGGCAGGGCCACGATCCAGGCCAGAGCGGCCGCCTGGACGCCGCTCGGTAGCTCGATCGACACCAGGTCTCCGACGGCCGGCGAGAAGCCATCGGCCAGGCGAACCTGGATCTCGGCGCCGACCACGGAGCACTCGCCTTTGGATCGGCAGTGCGAGCAGCCCTCGCCCATCGTGACGCTCGCGACGGCCTCGCGTCCCTCTATCTTAGTCAGTATGCCGAGCTCTTTCATGGAACTCCTCCGGGCAGGCTATGCGCAGCGCCTCTATGGCGCGGGCCTTGCCGCCCTCGTCTATGTCGATCACGCAGCCTTGGAGCTCGACGGGACCCGCCGTCTCCTTGGCCCATACGGGTATGCCGCTTAAGTATTCTCGAACCTTCGCGTCGGGATCCATGCCGGCCACGCCGCCTATGCAACCGCTCATGCCAGCGTCGCCTAGGTAGGCGCTCCCGCCTGGCCCAATGCGCGCATCGGCGCTCAGGCTTCGGGCGTAGGAGCCGATCAACGCCGCGACGCGGCCGTCGGCATGGCGGAACAAAGCTTGCTTCTCAGCGGTCGTCGCGGCCCTGAAGTCCACGATCGCCGCGACCCGCTCCCTCCGCAGCTCGTCCAGGATGGAATCCAAGATCAAGAAGGGATTGTCAAGGTGGATGCGTCCGAAGCCGGCCTGGCCTAGGAGCTGCACTACGGCTAAGGCGGTCGAGTCGGAACGCATGATCCTAAGGCCGCGCCCGGGAACCCCCGGCGGGTGGTTGGCGGGCCGAATCAGCCAGGGCGCCTTGGGGAAGAGCTCCACGATATCCTTTTTATAGAAGGCCGACTCGCCAGTCGTCATACAGTCGATGCCGAGCTTTCGAAGATACAGGGCATGGGCCTTCCCGACCCCGGCGCCTCCGGTCGCTCCGGCGACGTTGGCCACGACGAAATCGGGCTTCAGCTCTTCTTTAAGGCCGGGAAGGAGCTTCTTAACCGCGAACACCCCGGCCTTGCCGACGACTTCGCCTATATACAGGACGCGTATGCTCACGGGCTCAACGTACCCTGAATCGACCCGGCCTGGCTACTCGACCGGCGTAAAAACGCCCGGCGCGGCCGCTATTGCTTATCGTAACGCTCCACCGATCCGTCGACGTACTCGAGCCGTAGGCCGGCGGCGGCGAACATCGCCTCGCTCTCGGCGCCGTCGTGGTACTTGCGCTGGCACACCACCCGCGTCACGCCGCAGTTGATGATCATCATGGCGCAGGCGCGGCAGGGCGTCATACGGCAGTAGAGCGTAGCGCCCTGTATGCCTATCCCTCGGCGCGCCGCCTGACAGATGGCGTTCTGCTCCGCGTGGACCGTCCGCACGCAGTGGGTCGTGACCGCGCCGTCCTCATGCACGAGGCGCTTCAGCTGATGCCCGACCTCGTCGCAGTGCGGCAGGCCGGCCGGCGCGCCCACGTAGCCGGTGGCCAAGATCTGGTTATCCCGGGCGATCACGCAGCCGGAGCGCCCCCGGTCGCAGGTCGCGCGCTTGGCGATGGCCTCGCAGACCTCCATGAAATACTCGTCCCAGCTCGGCCGCTTGTATTCGCTCTCCGACATGGCGCCCTCCGGCCCTTAGTATACTCGGCATCCGCGCGCGCCGCCACGGCACCAGCGCGAGCCGCCGTGGCGGGCGGCCCCGAAGGCGGCGCGGCTTGTACCTAGCCCGCGTTCAGTGCTACGGTCTCTTGTCGAATTTCCATATCCGGAGGATGAGATGCTCCATCGCCTACGCAGCTTGGCCGCGGCCGCCTTAGCCGCCGCCGTCCTGTCTTCATGCGGCGGCAAGCCCGCCGACCTGCCCGACGGCCTGTACGCCCGCGTCGATACCAATCGCGGCTCTATGTTCATATACCTCGATCATGAACTAGCTCCGCTCGCCGCCGCGAACTTCCTGGGCCTAGCGGAGGGCCTCCTGGACGCGACCATGGGAAAGCCCTTCTACGACGGCCTTACGTTTCACCGCTACGAGGAGGGCTTCGTCCTGCAGGGCGGCGACCCGGCCGGCGACGGCTCGGGCGGGCCGGGCTACGTCTTCCCCGACGAATTCCA
>CALKWG010000282.1 GCA_938004315.1 uncultured Spirochaetaceae bacterium | reverse complement strand
TGCAGCATGGACAGGGCCTTGCTGGCGGCGCGCTCGCGGTCGAAGCGCCAGTTGTCCAGCATGTAGCGATAGGCCGCCACGACGCTGCCCACGTAATCGGCGCTCTTCATGCGGCCCTCGATCTTCAGGCTCGAGACGCCGGCCTCGACCAGCTCGGGGATGCGCTCCACGAGCTGCAGGTCGTCGGGGCTGAAGTAGTAGCCGTCGTCGTCGCCCTCGCTGCGGAAGAGGCGGCGGCAGGCTTGGGTGCAGGCGCCGCGGTTGGCCGAACGGCCGCCTAAGTAGCTGGAGAAGAGGCAGAGGCCCGAGGCGCTCACGCAGAGCGCGCCGTGCACGAAGGTCTCTAGCTCCATGTTCGTGGAGGCGCGGACGGCCTTGAGCTCGTCCAGCGACAGCTCCCGCGACAGCACGACGCGCTTAAACCCGTAGCGCGACAGGAAATTCGCGCCCGCGGCGGAGGCCACGTTCATCTGGGTAGAGGCATGCAGCTTGAGCCCGGGGAAATGGTCGCGGGCCATCTTTACGACGCCCAGGTCCTGCACGATGATGCCGTCGGGGCCGACGCGCTCAAGGTACTGCAGGAGCTGGTAGACGCGGTCGGCCTCGCGCTGTTCGAAGACGGTGTTGACGGTGACGTAGATCTTCTTGCCGAGCTTGTGCAGGCTCTCGGTCGCGGCCTCGAACTGGCTGTAGGCGAAGTTGGCCGTGCGCATGCGCGCGTTGAAGTTCTTAAGGCCGAGGTAAACGGCGTCGGCGCCTTCGGCGACGGCGGCGTCGAGGGCCTCGGGGCTGCCGGCGGGGGCCAGGAGCTCGGCGGTCATATGGTTCATGGGGGTGTCCTTGCTATCGTGGGCGCCGGCCGTCCCGATGACGACGCTGAGCGCGGGCCCTCATTATAGTCCGGCTAGGCGTCTCGTGTATAGATTGCGCTAAACTCAGGCGGAGCGTAAGGGATGCGGCGCGTCGACGAGCAGGAGCATCGACTTAGACTCGATCGTCGTCGGTTTTCCGCCGGCGCCTCGTTCGTAGCGCAGCGCCAGCGTGCCTAAGATCTCGTCGGCCGAGAAATCCCGCGGCTCAGAGTCGATGACGAGCCGGCGCCCGGCCTGGGCGGCGGCCGAAGCCGCGGAGGCGCGGATCGCCTGGTAGCATCGCGCCAGGTCGCGGCTACCGGCGGCCAAGGCGAATTCAGGATCGAGCCGGCTAATCCGAAGGCGCAGCGACTCGTCGCCGAGCTCATCGAGCTGGGCCAGGGCGATAGGCTCGTCGCCGCCCGCGAAAAGCTCAATCGCGGTCCTCGGTGCGGGGCCGCCGGGTCGGGGCGCGGCGGGGTAGAGCTCGGAAGATTTCACGATCGGGGCGCGTAGGAAGGCCTTCGGCGGCGTCCCGGCGCGCGCGGGGTCGAGGTTCTTAGCGGCCAGGTCGCGTAGCGCCACGAGCTCCTCCCGGAGTCTCCCGTAGCCCAGGCAATCGAGTAAGGCGTCGCGGGCCGCCGTCCACGCCGCTTTTCCCTCGCCGCCCGCGAGGCCGATTAGCGTTCCCCAGGCTTCGGGGCGTAGCTCGGAGAGTTCTTCACGGAGCGGCCCCTCGGACCAGAGCGACGCGATCCGTTCCGCGCATTGTAAGGCCAGCGATGCGCAACCCAAGCCCAAGAAGCCCGGTACGTAATCGGCGCGTATCGCCTTCAAGAGCGTCTCGACGCCGCGCGGATAGGCTTCCTCGGCCCTGAGTTGGCTCAAGGCCGAGCCTAGGAGCGATAGCCCCGGTTCGGTTCCTGGCGGCAAGGCGAGCCAGGCGGCAAGGGCGGCCGCTCCGACGCGGAGCGCGGAACCGGCCTTGCTCGGTAGGCCCTCCACCAGGGCGAAGGCGGCGTCGAGCGCCTGAAGCTCGCGATCACCGCTCGCCCGCGGCGGCTGAGGGGCGCCCGCGGCTCCGTCCCGAGCCGCCGCCTTGTCCCGAGCCGCCGCCCGGAGCCGGGCCCATTCCTTGCCCAGCTCCGCGTAGGCGCGCGCGGCCTGCGGGTCGCCGTCGCCGGGCTTCTGGGCGGCGAGCTCAGCCAAGGCGGCGCAGAGCGCCTCTAAGGCGAGCGGGGCCTTGGCCGCCCGGATGGCATCGGCGTGCGC
The DNA here is from genome assembly GCA_938004315.1 of uncultured Spirochaetaceae bacterium. Lineage (GTDB taxonomy): Bacteria > Spirochaetota > Spirochaetia > Treponematales > UBA12059 > DAIPLR01. Next base: position 4,789 of record CALKWG010000282.1, on the reverse strand, counting down.
CGGCCTCAGGCGGGAAAAATCGACCGTGGGCGCCAGGCTCGGCGACGGCCGTCCCGCCGCGCCGTTCAGCCGCGCCATGAGCGCCTTCGGCTCGAAGGCGAAGCGCGCGGCCCGGCTGGCCGGGCGGCGCCAGGGGCAGGAGGGGTGGGCGTCGCCGGCGCCGCGCAGCTCCATGACGAAGCGCTCGCGATCGCCTAAGTCCGTCGCCGCCAACGCGCCGATATGCCAGCGCAGGGCCGCGCCGCCCTCGCCGGGAGGGAGCGCCGCAAGAGCCGTCGCCGCGTCGGCCATGAAGCCGGCGTCGCGTCGAAGGCTCGCCCTGTCCAAGTAGGGTAGGAGCGCCGGGCCCGCGTCGTGCCCTGCTAGGGCTAGCGCGGCCTCTAGATAGGCGCGTAGCTCGCGTACGAGATCGAAGAAGGGTGCCTGGCCCGCGGCCCTGAGCGCGGCGCGCGGTTCCAGGCTCGAGGCGAAGCCGCCGGACGCCAAGAGCGATTCGAAGCTCCCCTCGTCCATGGCGTCCAGTCGCGGCGCCAGGACGCGCTCCAGCTGCAGGAGCGATCGGCCCATGGGGGCCAGTTGTTCGGGATCGATCTTGCCCGAGAGGCGATAAAAAGCCGGGAGTACGGCACTTCTAAGATAGCGTATGAAGCGAATCGAGCCCAGCCGCATGTCCCTCCATGATTCGGCCCAGGCTTCAAGGAGCGGGCCTTGATTCTCTAGGAGGCTGCCCGAAAGGCGGCAGAGCGGGCGGCCTACGTACTTACAAAGCGCGACGTCGGCCAGGGCCGCCCCGCCAGCCAGGCGCTCGGCGTTCCAAGGCGCTTGCGCCCTGAGCCCGATGAGCAGGTCGAGGACGCCGTCCAACACCCAGATATGGCGCGATCGCCAGCGGCGCCAATCGGCGTCCCGGCCCATCCGCGGTAGGATCAGGTGGATCGCGAAGGCGGAAGGCGAGATGCCCGCCTGCGCGGCCCGGGCCATGAGGTAGAACAGGCCGCGGTCGGCGTTCGGCGGCGCCTCCTCCTTGAACAGGAGCTCCCGCAAGGGGGATATAGCGCGAACCGGGTCGCTCCAATGGGGCCGGCCGCGCTCGTAGACCGCCGAAAGGAGCTTGTAGGCGCCCGAACGCTGGGCGACGGGCCTCTTGCCGTCTAGCTCGGCCGCGCCGATGAGGGCTATGCGCTCGCCGAAGGGCTGGGCGCAGCCGGCGCGCTCCATAGCCCGTATGCGCGATCGTAACCCGTCCGAGACGGGCAGGGCGTCGGCGTTGGCGTCGGCCTCGGCCGCCGGCGGGGGGGCGTCGCGCGCCTCCGCTCGGGCCTCGGGAGGGATGAGTTCGTCGTCGTCGCTCGGCCTGCGGGCCGCGCCGGGGGCGCTCGGCGCCTCCTCGTCGGGGATCATGGCCTAATGGTATCCCGCCGGCCGGGCTTGGTCAAACGCGGCGGCGAGATTAAGCGCCCGCGCGCGGCTTGGAGCTCCGCGCCGGCCCGGCTACCGGTACAGCACCGACGAGTAGCGGGAGCCGCCGCGATCTAGGTACAGGCCCTCGAGCTCGGAGGCCGGCAGGGCCTTGCCGAAGAGGAAACCCTGGGCGTAATCGCAGCCGAGCTCCCGTAGCAGGTAGAACTGCTCCGCGGTCTCCACGCCCTCGGCCACTACGTTAAGGCCGAGCTTGTGGGCCAGGCTCACCGTGCCGGTGACGATCTCTCGCGCGACCGATGAACGCGCCATCTCCTTCACGAAGCCTTTGTCTATCTTGAGCTGGTCGACCGGCAGGTCCTTGATATAGCTCAGGGACGAGTAGCCGGTGCCGAAGTCGTCGACCGAGACGCTTACGCCGACGGCGCGCAGGGCGCCCAGGGCCGCGTTGGCCTCGTCGATCTTGGCGACGAGGGCGCTCTCGGTTATCTCGACGCTGAGGTTCGTAGGCGATAGGCCGGCGCGGCCGGCCGATTCCAGGAAGCCCCGCGCGAAGCCGGGGCGCGCAAGCTGCACGGCCGAAACGTTCACGGCGACGCGGAGGGCGGCCGATTCGCCTCGGCACCAGGCCGAGCCTTGGCGCAGCGCTTTGCCGAGCACGAGCTCCCCGAGGCTTAGGATCAAGCCGGTCTCCTCGGCTAGGGGGATGAACTCGTCGGGGCGCACGAGGCCCCTGCTCGGGTGCCGCCAGCGCGCCAGGGCCTCGACCCCGTAGAGGCTGCCGTCGGCCAGATTCAGGACGGGCTGGTAGTGTACCGAGAGGCTCTGGCCGTCGATGGCGGCCCGTAGCTCCGCCTCCAAGAGCGCCCGGCCCCCGCGCTCGCGCCGGAGCTCCAAGTCGTAGCAGAGGACGCCGTCCTTGCCCTGTTCCTTGCAGCCTTGCAGGGCCAAGTCGGCGGCCGCGAGGAGCTCCTCGGCCGACTCGCCGTCGCGCGGCCAGCTCGAGGCGCCGACGCTGGCGCGTAGACGATGGCTCCCGCGCCCGGTGCGCAGCGGCTCGTCCAGGGCGTCGCGTAGGATCCTGGCTAAGGCGCCCGCGTCCTGGCCGGGCTTGAGCCTAGCGAAGCACGAGAACTCGTCGCCTCCCGAACGGGCTAGGTAGCCGCCCGGCGGCAAGAGACCCTTCAGGCGCTTAGCCGCCGCGGCCAAGATGGCGTCGCCCTCATCGCGTCCGTAATCGGTGTTATAACGTTTGAAGTCATCTAAATCGACCACGGCCACGGCGAGCGGGGTGCCGCCGCCCTCGGCGGCCGCCACGGTTTGGCCTAGGGCCTCGACGAAGAGCGCGCGGATAGGCAGGCCGGTGAGTTCGTCATGGCCGAGCGACCAGGCTAGGCGGCGCTCGGCGTCTAAGAGCGGGCTTAGGTCCCGGATCACGCCGGCGTAATACTGTCCGGCCGCTTCCGCGGCCGCCGAGGACGCGGCTATGGTCAGGCGATGCGCCTTCGGCCGGCCGTCGGCGTCGACGCGTTCGAGCTCGCCTTCCCAACAGCCTATAGCCCGGAGCGCCGCCTGGGCGTTGGCCAGGGCGGCGGCGTTAGCCTGCCCCGGATAGGCCGCGGCGAGCCTCGCCGGCGAGGCGGAGGGGTCGAGGCCGGTCAGGGCCACGAAGGCCCCGTTGGCATGGCGGACGACGAAATCTCGGTCGCAGAAGAACGCGCCGTCCTTCATGATAGAGAATAAGGTTCGCGACAGCGCCACGCGCGCGCCATCCTCCAGGGCGAGGGCCCCTTCGTCCTTGGCTTCTTCGAAACGCATCAATGATGTACCCGCCCAGGACCGAAACGGGCGTATATGACCCGGCCGGTGGAATGCGTCGAGGATGCTAGCATGGAAACGGCGTCCGTGTCAGGGGAAGCGAAGGCCCAGGGCTACCGGGGCCCGGCCGCTCATAGCGGCGTAGATGAAGAGCTCGAGCAGGGTGCGCTCGTGGGCCGAGCCGAGCGCGCGCAGCTGGGCGTCGACCTCGACGCCGTAGGCTATGATCGCGCGGCAGGCGGCGCTCGGCCAGCGCCTGCGGGCCGCGTCGTATTGCGCCAGGAGCTTGCGGCTCGTGATACGCAGTCCCCGGGCGGCCGCTTCGTAGGGCTTGCCGTCCTCCATGGCGGCGTGGAGGCTCGATAGCCGCCTGAACGACCAGAGGAGGCCGGCCAGGAGCCCTACGCCGCCGCCGTCGCGGTCGGCCAAGAGGGCGGCGAGTATCTCCAGGGCTTGTTCGAGGGTGCCGGCGGCCATGCGGTCGAAGAGGCTGAAGGCGTCTTCGGAGCGGTTGTGGCTGATGTATCGCTCCACGTCCGCCTCCTCGACCCTAGCGCCCTTGGGGAAGAAGAGTGCCAGACGGGAGCATTCGCCCCGCAGGGCTTCGGTATTGTTCTCGACGAGCTCCAGGAGGGCCTCGGCGGCCTCCGGCGCGATCGAAAGGCCTTGGGATGAAAAATAGTCCCGTACCCAGCGCTCCATCTCGGCGGCGGAGAGCTCCCAGAATATTTTCTTGGCGTCCTTGCCGACGGCGTCCTCGATGGCCTTATCCACGCCGAAGCCGTCCGAGACCAGCACGAGGGTCGTCCGCTCGGCGGGGTTCTTGGCATACGCGGCCAGGGCCTGGACCTCGGCCTTGGCCTTGATCTGGTCGGCGCCCAGGTACTGGACGAATTTACCCGCCGAGAAGAGCGAGCCGTTCATGAGGAGGTCGAGGAGCGCCGGCACGCCGAGGTCCTGGGCGTAGACCCGGTGCTCCTCGGGCTTCTCGCCCCATTCCTTGGCGCAGCGCTCTAGGCACTGCCGTATGAAGTCGTTGCGGCGGCCTATCTCTGGGCCGCCGACGATGAGGACGGGGTCCACCGGCCTTAGTAGCTGCGCATGATGCCGCGCAGGGCGCCGAGCACGCGCACGTCCTGGGTATAGATCGGCGCGAAGGCGGGATTCTCGGCCGCCAGCCGTATGCGGCCCTTCTCGCGGTAGAAGCGCTTCAAGGTGACCGAGTCCTCGAGCATGGCGACGACGATGTCGCCGTCGTCGGCGGTATGCCGCTGCTCGATGACGGCTATGTCGCCGTCCAGGATGCCCGCGCCGGTCATGCTGTCGCCGCGAACGCGGAGGGCGAAGCAGCGGCCCTTGGCGGCCATCGCGGCTGGCACGTGCACGCTCGACTCGAAATTCTCCTCGGCGAAGATGGGCTTGCCCGCGGCTACGCTGCCTAAGAGCGGAATTTCGGCGAGCGGGGAGGGGTTGTATGACTTGCCCAGGAGCTCGATGGAGCGGGAGCGGTTCTCGCCCAGCCGCATATACCCCTTTTTCTCAAGGGCCTTCA
>CALKWG010000281.1 GCA_938004315.1 uncultured Spirochaetaceae bacterium | reverse complement strand
TATCTGTTGAGATATTTGTCAGTGAAGGATACGACGACCACCGCGACCCACACTCTTTCCCTACACGACGCTCTTCCGATCTGGGAAGGCCCCGCGGCCGGCGCTCGCCGGGGCCCGGATAGGCGAGCCGGCGACGAGGACGAGCGCGGCGATGGCTAATGAAGCCCGTAATCGGTCGTTCATGGCCGCATTCGACCATGAAGCCGTTAGGCCGCCGCGAGCCCGCGGTTAAAGCTCCGCTAAGCTTCGGGGACGCGTATCTTGCCCGGCGGGCTGGTTCGGAACGGAGCCCCCGGAGGCGCGGGCCGCCCGGCGTTCGGCCCGCGATGTATGGCTTACTCCAGCCCCGTGATCGGCGTGCCCCGCGGGTAGTCCACGCTGAAGGAAAGCGGCAGCTTGGCCTCTTGGCCGGGGGCCAGGCGCAGGGTCCATTCGAAGACCTCGCCGTCCAGCTTCTTGAGCGCGTCGCTATCCTTGGCGTAGGCCGGGGCGATCGCCTTGACAACGATCTGCTCGTTGGCCGAGCGCGGCAGCTGATCATAGACGAGCAAGGTGATCTCGCGCCGCTTCTCGTTCTTGACGCGTATCTCGTATTCCCAGGTGGTCTTGGAGCGACGGGCTATGACGCCGGTGGTCTCGTCGAACTTGCGCACGAGGACGCGCTCGAGCTTCACCGACTCGTCGATGCCTAGGTCGGCGCTGAACTGGCCGCCGCTCGGGACGGAGCCAAGGGTCGCGTCGGCGACGTAGCTGCCGTCGACGTAGACATGGGCCGGGCCGGGCAGGAAGGGATAGGCCGAGTCGTTCGTCGCCTCGGCGCGGAAGTAGGCGAAGGGCGAGAGCTTAGGCGCTGCGGCGTAGGAGTAGCGCACCGGCAGCTCGAGCGCGGCCACGGTGAGGCTGCGCTCCTTGTTGTCCGAGGAGACGCTCGAAAGCCCGGCTACCCGGAAGGTTACGGCGGTGGCGCCGTCGGAGACCTCGGCGGTCACGTACTCCATGGGCTCGGCCAGTTTCTCGAAGTCGGCGGCCGATTCGGCCATCATGGGCGCGGCCGGGGCGGCGCTGCGTTCGGCCCCGCCGTAGGGTCGCGGCGCCGGCTCGGGGCGGTATACGTCGAGCACCCAAGGCGAGAGGCTGGGCATGGTGCCGCCCACCTGGGGCCTGGCGGTCGAGAGCGAGAGGGCCACGCCGTCCCAGTCCTCGCCGGTGTTCTGCCTGACCATGGCGCGGTACTGGACGTTCATGCGCGCGCCTTCGGAGTCGGCGCGAAGGACGTAGTCGGGCTTCCAAGACGGGCCGGATACAAGATAGCTGAGCTCTATGCGGGCGCGGGTCGGGGCGGCGGCCTCCACCACGAGCTCGGCCTCTACCACGGAGAGCCGGGTGCCGCTGCCTAAGGCCCTGATCTCGCGGTTGAGCCTGTCGATCTCGGCCTGGTAGGCTTGGGCTTGGCGCCTGGCCGTACGGACGGCCTGGTTGACCGCCTCGCTGCGGGAACGGTAGAAGTCGATCATCTTAGCCCAGGCCGCGGTGTCCAGGGGCGCGGCCTCGTCGGGCGACGCGCCGGTAGTCAGGCGCTTGGCCATGCCGTCCAGGAAGCCGCGCTCGGCCTCGGCCTCCTTGATCTTATCGTTCACCGCGAGGAGGAGATCCTCCTGGGCGCGCTTCTGGTCCTCCAAGGCCCTGAGCTGGGCGGAGACGTCGCGGGTGAGCTGCCTCACCGAGGCGCGCACGTCGCGCAGGGCGAAGGCTCCGGCGCCGCTCACCTGGAAGCTCGCGCGGTCGGCGGCCGCGGGCAGGCCGGACAGGATGACGACGCTCTCGCCGGCGGGCAGCTGGAGCTCGGCCACGCGGGTGACCAAGGCGCGGTCGCGGTACACGGTAACGCGGGCTGGCTTGGAATCGGGCCTGAGCTCGGGCGGGGCCGCGCCTTGGGCCGCGGCCGTCGAGAGGGCGGCGACGGCGAGGCCGGCGATAAGCGCGTTTCGGCGTAGGCTTCGTATGGTAATCATGGGATATCCTCCGTATTCGGTCGGGGAGCCGCCGGCGATCCCGGTCGGCGCTCCCGGATACTATAGCGCAAAACGGCCGCGGCTTCCCGCCCGCCGGACGGACGGCGGGCCGGTTTGCATCCAGGCTCGAATAGGCCGATACTGTAGGCATGGACGTCGCCTTAGCCCTGTTCGGCGCGATCCGCGCCTTCATGACGCGTCCCCTCTTCAGCCTAGGCTCGAGTTCGGTCACGCTCTGGACTTTGGTGAGCATCGCCGCGCTGAGCATAGCCCTGGTATGGGCGACCAAGCGCCTCCACCGCTGGGCGGTGCATAAGCTCATGGCCAAGAGCAGCATCGAGCTGGGCGTGCGGGACGCGGCAGCGTCCATCCTGCGTTATCTCGTCCTCACCATAGGCTTCATCGTCATCTTCCAAAGCGCGGGCCTGGACTTAAGCAGCCTGACGATACTCTTCGGCGCCCTGGGCGTGGGCGTGGGCTTCGGCCTGCAGACCATCACGAACAACGTGGTAAGCGGCCTGGTCATACTCCTCGAGCGGCCCGTAAAGCTAGGCGACCGCGTAGAGATAGACGGCGTGGCGGGTAACGTGGTCAAAATTTCCATGCGCGCGACGACGATACTTACGAACGACAATATCGCGGTCATCGTGCCGAATTCGCAGTTCGTCGCGGCCACCGTGATCAACTGGAGCCACAACGACCGCAACATCCGCTACAACTTCCCCGTAGGGGTGTCGCATCGGGAGGATCCGGCGCGCATAAAGAAGATATTACTCGAGGTGGCGGAAGCCGAATCCGGAGTGCTCCGATCGCCGGCCCCGGACGTGCTCTTCGAGAGCTACGGCGACAGCGCGCTCAACTTCAACCTGCGGGTCTGGTCGCGCGAGTTCATCGACCGGCCGCGGGTCCTAAAGAGCCGGCTCTACTACGCGGTCTTCGAGGCCTTCAAGCGGGAGGGGGTGGAGCTCCCCTACCCGCAGCGCGACATCCATATCAAGGACCTGCCGGCCGGGCCGTCGGCCCCGGCCGGCCTCGCCCCCCCGGCTGGCACCTAGGCGCCGGCCGGCTCCTCGACCTTGTCGATGAGCTCCGCGACGTCGCCCTTGCCGCGGAAGCGCAGCGCGTTGACCATGAAGATATTGAGCTTGTTCACGATGTTCGGCGGCAGCTGGTTGCCGTCCACCTCCACCGATATGGTCGGGTAATTGCGCTCGCGCGCCCAGGGGGTATAGATGCCCTCGATTACGCGGCCGATGAGGCAGGCGAAGGGGCTGATGTTCACCACTCCCGAGTAGCCCAGGTCCATGGCCACGCTGGCCGCGCCCGAGGAGACGACGATCTCCGACTGCAGGTCGTGGCTCACGAAGCGCTCGCCGGCGGCCTTCATGATCTGCCGCATGTCGTGCGGCCCCTCGGGGATGAGGCCCGTCGGGCCGAGTATGGCCAGCACTTTCCGCTCCACGTGATGCTTCCAGGCTTCCTCGATCCAGAGCTTCATGAGCCTACGAGCCGGCTCGGAGAGCCAGCGCAGGGGCCGCGGGACGAGGCGGTACTGCTTTAGGAGGTTATATTCGCGCACGAAGTCCAGGTAGTGAATCCACTCGCCCACGCCCGAGACCTTGACCACGATGCCGCGCTCGCTCATGAGCTGGGTAAGCTCTCCCACGGCGAAGTCGTCGCGCCGCACGTAGATCTCGCCCACGACGAGGACGCGCGGGCAGTCGGCCGGCTTGCGCTTCAGGGGGATGCGCTTGATCTCGGCGGCTATGCGCTTCAGCTCGGGCCAGAGGGCGTCGGGCTTGGCTTCGATGGCCTTCATCATGGGGCGCCAGGAATCGCCGTAGGCCTTGAGGGCGGCCTCAGGGTCGGCGGCCACGGCGCGGAGCGAGGTCTCGATGTCCTTGAGGTAGTCGGAAACCACGAGGCCCTTCCACATGTCGTGGGCGAAGCGCGGCCCGAGCTCCGTGTAGGAATTGTCGGCCGAGAGGGTGAAGACCACCACGTTCTCGAGCCGTAGGTCGCGGAACAGGTTCTCGAAGTAGACGTAGTACTGGCCGGTGCGGCAGGGCCCGGTGGTGATGGGCACGAAAAGCAGGTACAGCTCGTCCTTGCGGTAGCGCTCGGAGAAGAAGAACTGCAGGGCGCCGCCGAGCACGAGGTGGCTCGGGACGCACTCCTTGCCCGAGGCGTGGGCGCGCGCGACCTGGATGGTTTTGCTCGTGGCCTGGGGCAGCGCCTCGGCGTTGATGCCCACGCCGCGCAGGGTGGCGGCCATGAATTCGGTACCCACGCCGCCCATGTTGGCTAGGAGGAGGCGCACGCGCTTATTGCCGCGCACCGGGATGGCCTCGCCGGTCGCGACCTTCCGAACGCGTAGGTCGTCGTCGCCGCCGCACTCGAAGCGGTAGCCGTTGTCGTAGCGCTCCTCTTCGAGCTCGGCCTTCTTGGCGCGGTAGCCGTCGATGATGTCCAGGAAGGCCTCGACCCGGGTGTCGATGCCGGCGTCGGCGGAGTGCGAATCCAGCTCCAGCACCAGGAAGGGCTTCTGGCCCATCATCCACTTCAGGTAGTGCAGGATGAAGGAGTCGGGCGCGCAGGAGAAGTTGGTGATGAAGGTGACGTAGACGTTCTCCTCCTTGGCCAGGAGCGCCGCCGCCTTCATGTCCTGCTGGCCGTAGTACCAGTACATATTGGGGAAGATATCCTCCTTCTCGAAAGGCAGGATATCGAAGGGTATGACCGAATAGCCCCGCGTGGCGAACTTGCGCGGTATGCCCATGTTGGCCTCGGGCGTGAAGGCGTTGTAAGGGCGCCCCAGGAGCGCGATGACCGGCCGGTCGGCCGCCCGGGATTCGGCCAAGGCGCGCTCGCCTAGGGCGCGGGCGGCCTTGGCGTAGTCGCGCTGCTTGGCCAGGGCCTTGTCGAAGGCGGCCTCCACCTCGCGCTCGGCGAGCCCGAGGAGCGAGCCGAACTCCTGGAAGTGCTCCAGGGCCTTCTTGTCGCCGAATTTGAAGCTGACCACCAGGGGCAGGAAGCGCCCCTCGTCCACGTCGGGGAAGGCCTTGCTGATGTAATAGGGCAGGCCCTGCGTGATGGGGCAGAAGTTGGCGTGGACCTCGTCCTCGTAGCTGGGCATGTCGCGGAAGTGGGCGAGGAGCACGTAGTCGGCGCCCTTGTCCAGGCAGTCCTGCACCGCGCCGTGGGCTATCTCGGCGGGGAAGCAGT
>CALKWG010000280.1 GCA_938004315.1 uncultured Spirochaetaceae bacterium | reverse complement strand
AGGCTCGGCGGCAGCATGGCCACGTCGGTCATGAAGTACAGCTGATAAAAGCCCAGCACCGTCAGGGGCATGGCGGCGGTCAAATCCCCCAGGCCGAACATGAGCTTCGCGCGGGCGTTTAAAGGAGCGGGTCGGTCATCCATAGCGGCTGATTATGGGGGATGGAAGCGGGCTCGGCAAATGAATTATGAATAAATCGGGGCGCGCCACGCGAGCCCTAGACGGCGGACGCGTTCGGGCGCGCGCCCCGGGCCGGGCTTCCGCCGCGGCCGAGCGGGCGTCGCACCCGCCGTCGCCGCGCGCCGGCGGGCCGGGCGGGGCCAGGCCGCGGCGGCGATCCCGGCCCTCCCCGCTTAGCCTCGTTTAAGCTTCGGGTCGGTAGGGCTTAAGCGTAAAGGCGATGAGCGCGGCGAGCGCGAGGATGGCCGCGGCGATCTTCATGGCGAAGGCGTAGGAACCCGTCGCGTCGGCTATGAAGCCGCCTAAGAGCGGACCGAACACGCCGCCTGCGCCCCAGGCCGAGAACAGTATGCCGTAGTTCTGCCCGAGCTTCTTCGTGCCGTAGGCGTCGGCGCAGGCCGACGGGTAGACCGAGAGCATGGAGCCGTAGGCGAAGTACACGAGCATGGCCCCGGCTAAGAGCGTCACGAAGGTATTAAGGTAGGGGAAGAAGAAGAGCGTCGCGCCCTGTAGGAGGTAGAGCGCGCCCATGGTAACGCCGCGGCCGACCTTGTCTGAAACCACCCCGGCAACCGGCCGGCCTATGGCGTTGGCGATGGCCGCGAGCGCCACGAGGATGAAGCCCACGTTGCCGCCCAGCTGAAGGGCGGCGATCTTGGACAGGTGGCCTATGATCATGAGCCCGCCGGTCGCCCCGGCGAAGAACATGAACCAGAGCTTCCAGAAATACCCGGTCTTCAGCATCTGTCGGCTGCCCATATCGCGGGAGGCCTTCACGTAGAGGTTGACGCCCGGCTTTACCGGCGGGTTCCTCACGAACTGGGCCAGGCTCACCGTGATGAAAAGGAAGGCTACGCCCAGGATACGGAAGGAGTCGAAGGCTCCGAACTTGCCGAGCAGGTAATTACTTAAGGGCGCGATGTATATCGAAGCCAGGCCGAAACCGCCTACGACGATACCGGTAATAAGACCCTTACGCTCCGGGGGGAACCATTTTACAGCCGCCGGCGTCGTGGAGGCATAGCCTAAGCCTATGCCGGAGCCGGCCAGGACGCCGAAGCAGACGATCAGGCCGGGGATGGATGGGAAGAAGCCGGCTAAAAATAAGCCGAGCCCCGTGAGCACGCCGCCGGCGGTGGCCACCCAGCGCGGGCCGAAGCGGTCCTGCAGCTTGCCGGCGGGGATCATCATCAGGGCGAACATGGTGATGGCTATGGTATAGGGGAGCGAAGCCTGAGCCTTGGTCCAACCCAGGGTACCGCTTAAGTAGTTACCGAAAATACTCCAGGCGTAAAGCACGCCGAACGCCAGGTTAATGCCCGTGCCTGCCAGCACTACGATCAACCCTTTTCTCTCTCCTGCCACGATATGCCTCCGAAGCGCATCATATAGCAGGTTTTAGCATATATTACAAGATATCTACACCGATTTCGGGGTTCAACGGACTAGCCAAGAGCGGTCGGTGTAAAAAAACCGAGCCCCCCGCCGCGGCGTGGCCGCGCGAGAGGCTCGGATCATGAAGCGAAGGTTCAGCGTATGTTAAGCGCGTGCGGCGTTCAAGATCGTCTCGGCCTTCTTCTCTGGCCGCTTGGTGCTCAACATGATGAGGAAGGCCAGGAGCGCGCAGGCGGCGGCGACGTTGAAGGCGGTCTTCAAGGGGAAGGCCGACCCGATCCAACCGCCCAGCGGCGCGCCGAAACCATAGGCCAAGTACACCAGGCCGTAGTTGCCGCCGTAGAATTTGGTGCCGTAAAAATCCGCCGTCAACGAGGGGAAGACTGCCATGAAGCCGCCGAAGCAGGCGGTGATCGTGAACAGCGCGATGGCGAAGGGAACCGGGGTGGAGATGAAGTTCAGGCTGAACATGGTCAGCGCCGTGATCATGGAGAAGAGCGCGATGGTCCGCGTGCGGCCGAGCTTGTCGGAGACGCTGCCCCAGAAGATGCGCCCACCGCCGTTGAAGAGCCCTAAAAGCCCTACGATGACGGCCGCCTCGGCCGCGCTCATGCCGGCCAGCTGCTGCCCCACCGGCGAGGCCATGCCGATCATCTTAAGGCCCGAGGCGGTGCCCAGCATGAAGGCGATCCACATCTTGTAGAAGCTCGGGGTCGAGATCATCTCGCGCTGGGTAAAGTGCACGGCCGCCTTCTGCGAGGCCGAGGGCTCCCAGCCCGCCGGCTTGTAGCCCTCCGGCGGCGGGATCATCCACTGGGCGCCGACGGTCACCAAGGCGAAGAACGCGACGCCGAGTATGCGCATAGTCATAAAGGGGCCTATGTTCGTGATGAGCGCCTGGCCGATGGGGCTAAAAACCATGGTGCCCAGGCCCATACCCGCGACGGCGACCCCGCTGATCGCGCCGCGCTTGTCGGGGAACCATTTGTTGCAGGTGGCCAAGGGCGTAATGTACGCGAAGCCGATGCCGATGCCGCTGATGACGCCGTAGAAGATATACAGGTGGAGCACCGACGTGGCGAAGCTCGATAGGATGAGCCCCGCGCCTAGGAGCGCGCCGCCTATTATGGTGACCTTCTTCGGGCCGATGCGGTCCTGGATCATGCCGCCGGGTATGGCGCCCGCGGCGAAGAACAGGATGATGAGGGAGAAGACGAAGTTCAGGGGCGCCGCCAGGGACTCCGGGCTCATGCCGTTTCGGGCGGCCAGGAGCTCGGCCAGGGGCTGGCGGTAGATGCTCCAGGCATATACCGCGCCGACGCTCGGGATGATCATCATCGTACCGAGCACCACGAACCACCGGTTCATAATCTTATTGCCAGCCATGCGTACCTCTCGCCGCTTGATTAAGCGCCGAAAGATCGGCGCGCCCCCGTGCCGATTCTTGGGGCTCTGCATCCTGACTAAATGGCTTAACAATGTCAAGTACGCCGGAGGGGCCCGATCTTTAAGGTTGACCCCGGTAGGAAGCGGAGTTTATCATTTAGCTCATGTTAAAGCCCCGATTGTTCAACCTACCCGAACCCATAGGCAAGGACCAGCTCCTCAAGGACCTGACGGCCGGCCTCATCGTCGGCATCATTGCGATCCCGCTCTCCCTGGCCCTTGCCATAGCCTCGGGGGTACGCCCGGAGGTCGGGCTCGTTACCGCGGTCGTGGCCGGCTTTATCATCTCGTTCCTCGGCGGAAGCCGCGTGCAGATAGGCGGCCCGACCGGCGCCTACGTCGTCATCGTCTACGGCATCATCGCCGAATACGGCTTCGAGGGCCTCGTCATCGCCACCTTCATGGCCGGCATCCTCCTCGTGATACTCGGGCTCTCGGGCCTCGGCGGCATGATCAAGTTTATACCCTACCCCATCGTGAGCGGCTTCACCGCCGGCATCGCCGTCGTCATCCTGTCCACGCAGATCAAGGACTTCCTGGGGCTCCGCATGGGGCCCGTCCCCTCCGAGTTTATCGAGAAAATCGCCGCCTATGCCGAGCACATAGGCACGGCCAAGCCGGCGGCCGTGGCGATAGGCATCGTTTCCCTCGTAATCCTCTACTTTTGGCCCAGGATCAATAAGAGGATACCGGGCGCCTTCGTCGTCCTCGTCCTCGGCGCGGCCGCCGAGGCGATCTTTAAATTCGAAGTGGAGACGATCGGCAGCCGCTTCGGCGAGCTCAGCCTCCGTTTCCCCGCGCCGGGCCTGCCGGGCTTCGACCTCGGGCTCGTCCGCGTCCTCGCCGGGCCGGCCATAACTATCGCGCTCCTGGGCGGCATCGAGTCGCTGCTCTGCGCGGTCGTCTCCGACGGCATGATAGGCGACAAGCATGACTCCAAAACCGAGCTTATCGCCCAGGGCCTGGCCAACATGGCCTCCGCGCTGTTCGGCGGCATTCCGGCCACGGGCGCCATAGCCAGGACCGCCGCCAACGTCCGGAACGGCGGCCGGACGCCCGTAGCCGGCGTCGTGCACGCCCTCGTGGTGCTCGTCGCCGGCCTGGCCTTCATGCCGCTCGTGGGCCTGGTGCCCCTAGCCTCCATGGCGGCCATACTCATCATGGTCGCCTACAACATGGCCGGCTGGACGGCCATCCGCGACTTGTTCAAGGCGCCCAAGACCGACGTCGCCGTGCTCCTGGTCACCTTCCTGCTCACCGTTTTCGTAGACCTCGTGGTAGCCATACAGGTCGGCATGGCCCTGGCCGTCGTCATGTTCATGAAGCGCATGGCCGACGTCACCACGGTGGAGGCCAAGGGCCTCTTGGACGACGGGCGACGGCTCGACGCGGCCGCGCACGATTCGGGGGCGGGCGGCGACTACTTCGTCTACGAGATCAACGGCCCCTTCTTCTTCGGCGCGGCCGACAAGTTCATCGACGCGGTCGTCAGGGCGGGCGAGCGACGGGAGAACCTGATACTCCTCCTTCGCAGCGTCCCCGCGATGGACGCCACCGCTTACCAAGCCCTGCTCTCCCTGCGCGATCAGTGCCGCCGCCATAAGACGAGGCTCATCCTCGCGGAGCTGCGTCCCCAACCGGCCAAGCTGCTCGAAAAATACGGCTTCTTCAAGGAGGCGGCCGGGGCCGACGGCCAGGAACTGGCCGTACCAAGCCTGGACGAGGCGATCACGCTCTGCCGCCCCCGGAAGGCGGGCTAGGTCCGTGCCGAGGGTACGAGTCGAGCTGCCCGACGATTGGCCGTTCATCACCCAGATCGACATAGGCGTCGGCTTGATCAACTACGGCGGACACCTGGGCAACGACTCGTTCTTCACCCTGCTCCATGAGGCGCGGCTACGCTACTTAAAGAACCTCGGGTATACCGAGCTGGACGTCGAGGGCCTGGGCATCATCGTCGTCGACGCCGCCATCGAGTATAAGGCCGAGTGCTATCACGGCGAGCTCATCCGCGTCGCCGTGGCGCCCGCCGATCCCCACCCGAGGGGCTGCGACCTCTGCTACCTCGTCACCAAGGCCGACGGCGCCGTCGCCGCGCGGGCCAAGACCGGACTGCTCTTCTTCGACTACGGCTCGCGACGCGTCGCGGCCATGCCCGCGGGCTTCGCGAAGAAAACCGGCCTCGCCGGAGATCGGACCCCGTGACCCTCGGCCGCGCGTGGGACCTGCTCCTCGGCCGCGCGCCCCTCGACGAGGCGAAGCGATTCGCGACCGAAGGCGGCCCTGTGCTCCTGCACCTTTCGGACACGCCGAGCCAAATCTATCCTGAGCTCAGGCGCGTGATAGCGGCCGTCCGACCGACCTACATCGTGCACACCGGCGACCTCGTCGATAACCTGAAGCTTGAATTGAGGCCCAGCCTAGCGCGGCGTTACGATCATGAACTGAAGCAACTCCGGGCCATCGCCGACGGAAGCGGGGCCAGGCGCGTCATCTTCGTCCTGGGCAATCACGACAGCCCGGAGTCGCCGAGCTTAAAGCCCGGCCCGGTCGAGCTCATATCCGAGGGCGGTCATGAGACGCTTGAAGGCAGGGAGATCTTTTTCTCCCATTACCCCCCGGCCGGTGAACGGCTGGCCGCGATACCTGAGGGCGGCTTCTGGCTCTACGGCCACGACCCGTCGGCGCCGAGCAGGCGCGAATCGGGTCGCACCGCCCTGAACGGGCTTGAAGCCATGCATGTAATCAATCTCTCGTCAGGCCGTTATATAGCGGTCGCGTATCCGA
>CALKWG010000279.1 GCA_938004315.1 uncultured Spirochaetaceae bacterium | reverse complement strand
CGGCTCCCGCGCCTGCGTTCGAACCATCGGCCGGCCCGGCCGGACCGCGCGCCCGGGCCGGCGCCATCCGTCCCGTCGGCCGCCCCCGTCGCCCCATCGGGCAGGTCGCGGCCGGGCGCCCGCGCCTGGCCGGCCTCGGCCTTCGCATGCTCCCGTATCGCCAGGAAGGGAGCGACCGACGAGGCCACGAAGAGCGCCCCCAGGATCAGCGCGGCGCGGTAGGCGTAGAGCTCGTCGCCCGAGGCGGCGAATACCAGGTCCTTCAGCGCGCCGCCGAAGAGAGAGCCCAAGACCCCCGTGCCCATGCCCAGGGCGCCGTTCAAGGAGAACAGGTGCACCCGCTCCTCGGGGCTCGAGTTCTTCATGAAGAAGGGGCCGCCGGCCACCTGGAAGAGCGAGGAGAAGGCGCCCGACATGAGCACGCTCGCGGCTATGGGCCCGAAGCCCTCAAGAAGGGCGCTCCCGGCGAACGCGGCCGCCGTCAGTACGGCCGCTGAGGAGAGGAGGTAACGCGAATCGGCCCTCGCCACCACGAAGCTGGCCGGCAGCGCGATGATAAAGGAGCCGAAGGCCCGCGCCGCCAGTACCGAGCCTATGCCGGCCTCGCCCAGCCCCAGCTCCTTTAAGTAGAGGTTTAGGAGGAGCTGTATCATGTTGTTGCCCACGCCGAAGAGGAAGCTCCCTAAGAGGAATAGCCGGGCGTTGGCGGAGAAGAGGCCGAAGGCCCGGCGGTATTCGCGCCAGAGCCCGCCGAAGAAGCGCACGGACGCCTAGACGCCGGCGCCGGCGATCCCGGCCGAGGCCCCGCCGATCCCGGCCGAGGCCCCGGCCGCGTGCCCCGGCGCGTCCAGGATCGTCTTGATGAAGGTGACCAGCACCTGCAGCGCGCTCTCGTTGGCCCCGCCCTCGGGGATGATGATGTCCGCGTAGTGCTTGGTCGGCTCGATGAACTGGAAATGCCCCGGGCGGACCACGTTCATGTACTGCTCGATCACCGAGTCCACCGTCCGTCCGCGCTCCTTGATGTCGCGCGTCAGGCGCCGTATGAAGCGAATGTCGTCGGGCGTGTCCACGAAGATCTTCAGGTCTATGAGATCGCGCACCGCGGGGTTGGTGAACACCATGATCCCCTCGAAGATCACCAGCTTCCGCGGCGACACCCGTATCGTCTCCTCGGCGCGCCGATGGTGCACGAAGTCGTAGGTCGGCATCTCGATGCCTTCCATGCGCTTCAGGGCCGCCAGCTGCTCCCAGAGGAGCTCGTTGTCGAAGGCCTCCGGGTGGTCGAAATTGAACGCCGTGATATTCGAGTTCGAGATATACTCCGCCGACTTGTAGTAGTTGTCCTGCGGCACGAACACGAAGTCCGAGACCAGCTCCGAAATCTTCCGCACGATGGTCGTCTTGCCCGACCCCGACCCGCCGCATATGCCTATGATCTTCGCTTCTGCCATAGCCAAGGAGCATAGCACGACGGCCCCCGGCTGTGAACGGGCCCCTGGGTCTCCGCTCGTCCTGCGCCCCCCCGCTCCCTGGACAGCCGCGGCCCGCCTCTGGCATAGTGGCCCGACCCGAGGACCATGAAGAACCCAGAAAGCACCGTAGCCAAGCTCGTCGAAGTCGCCATGCGGCGCTACGACATGATACAAGAGGGCGACCGCGTCCTCATCGCCGTCTCCGGCGGCAAGGACTCCACCGCCTTGGCCTGCGACCTGGCCAAGAAGCGCGCCTGGTGGCCGGCGCGCTTCGAGATCCGCGCCGTCCATATCGCCAGCGACTTCTGCGCCTGCTGCGAGAAGACCTCCCTCGTCTCCCTCCTGGCCGAATGGGGCGTGCCCTACGAGTCGGTCCGCGTGCCGATCATAGGCCGGCTCAAGCCCGGGCGCAGCATGAACTGCTACTGGTGCTCCACCCAGCGCCGCACCGAGCTCCTACGCTACGCCCAGCGCGAGGGCTTCAACAAGATCGCCTTAGGCCACCACCTGGACGACATCGTAGAGACCCTGTTCATGAACATGATGGGCAAGGGCGAGCTGTCCACCATGACGCCCGTCCTGCGCTACGAGAAATACCCCGTGTCCATCATCCGGCCCCTGGCCCTCTGCGAGGAGCGCCAGATCGAGGCCTTCGCCGACTACAAGGGCTTCCGCTCCGCCGTCTGCACCTGCCCCTTCGGCCTAGCCTCCAAGCGCCGATCCATCCGCGCCGACATCGCGGCCCTGACCGGCGGCTCGGGCGCGGTTAAGCGCCGCATCTTCGAGTCCATGTCGCGCGTCAAGAGCGAGTACCTCCCCAGCCCCGCCTTAGGCGAAGACTAAGCTTAAGCATCATCCGGGGGGCGCCAAGCGTCGCCGATCTGATGCCCTGGCTCAGACGCGCCCCCCAGCCCGAGCCTCCTCGCCCGCCTCGCGGCGGGCTCCGAGGTCTCGGGCTCCCCCGGAAGCTCTTAGCGCGCCGGCCCCTCGATCGCGCTCCATAGCGTCTATGCCGGATACCTGCGGGCGCCGGAACGCGTAAAACCGTTCTAATGATTCATTCCACTCCCCCGCCGCGCTCAGTGCGCGCTACGATACTCGATGAAGCTCCGCCGGCCGCCCCCGACCGACGACTATAAGGAATCAGCATGCTTAAGAACGAGCTGGAGCTCTACGCCCGTAGCGCCGACTGTATCTGGACCGACCCGCACCTGGCTAAGGGCATGCTGGCCGCCCATCTAGACGAGTCGCACGACGCGGCGACGAGGGGGCCGGCCTCCGTGGACGCGACCGTCGCCTGGATACGCCGGGCCTCCGAGGGCCGCCGGCGGCTTTTGGACCTTGGCTGCGGCCCGGGCGTCTACGCCCGGCGCTTCCATGCCCTGGGCTACGCGGTGAGCGGCGTCGACATCTCGGCGAGCTCCATCTCCTACGCCAAGGAGGCCGCGGCCGGCGAGGCCATCGAGTACCGGGCGGCCGACTACCTCCGCGATCCCCTGGGCGGCCCCTACGAGCTGGCGACCTGCATCTACTGCGACGTCGGCGCCCTGACGCCGGCCGAGCGCGACGCCCTCCTGGCCCGGGTACGCGGCGCCTTAAGCGAAGGCGGGCTCTTCTTCTTCGACGTCTTCGGCCCCGGGCTCAGCGCGCGTAAGCGCGAGGGCCGCTCCTGGAGCGCGGAATCAGGCGGCGGCTTTTGGAGCCCTCGGCCCCATATCGAGCTCTCGGAGGAGCGCCACTTCCCGGCGGCCCGCGCCTGGGGCAGCCGCAGCGTGATCATCGAGGAAGGCGTGCCCGGCTATAAGGAATTCATTACCTGGGATACCTACTACGACGAGGCGGCGATCGAGGCGGTCCTGGCCGACGCGGGCTTTAGGCTCGAGGAGCTCAGGACGGGCCTCGTGGCGGGTAATGGTTTTACGAGCGACGACGTGCTCTTCGTGAAGGCGCGCAAGGTTTAGCCGTTTCGGCGCGCCGGGACTACCAGCAAGGTGATGACAAACTCGATGCTTGTCATCACCATGCAGTGCAATTGCTCGAAAACCTTACGGTTTTCTACGCAATAGCCACACTAATGAAGCTGCTGACAAAGGCGCTTTCGCCTTTGTCAGCACCCTGTTAGCGGTCCTCGTCGTCCACGAGGGCGTCGCTCTCCTCGGCCGCCTCGCGGGCCCGGTCGCCGGCGGCGCCTTCGTCGACCGCGAGGAGATGCCGTCCGGCCCAGGCTATGGCCAGGGCGCCGGTCGGCGCGGTGAGGAGTATGCTCATGACCGCCACGGCTAGGATGGTCTCTCCCGGCCCCGACGGCATGCCGGCGGCGGCCATGGCGGCCAGGGGCGCCGAGCCGATAGCCGCTTGGACGGTGGCCTTGGGCAGGTAGCTGATGACGACGAAGAGCCGCTCCTTGGCGTTCAAGCTCGAGCCTAGGACGCTGAGCCAGGTGCCCAAGGAGCGGACGGCGAGGGCGACGAGGATGAGGGCTGCGCCGCGGAGGCCCGCGTCGGCGGCGGCCCGGAAATTCACCTGAGCCCCGACCATGGAGAAGAGTATGATCTCGGCGAAGACCCAGATCTTGCCGAATTTGGCGGACAGCTCGTGGGCCATATGCTCGCGCTTCTCCAAGATGATGAAGCCGACGGCCATGACCGAAAGGAGCGCGGCGAAGGGTATGTCGCGGGCTTCGAGCCAGCGCTCGGCCTGCACGAGCGCGATGGAGACCGCCAGGACCGCCAGGGCCCGCTTGGTGGCCCGCGGGTTCAGGCGCTCGAAGAGGCGCCAGAGCAGGGCGCCTATCGCCAATCCTACCGCGACGCCGCTTACGATCGACAGCGGGATGCCGGCTAGCTTCCAGGCGACGTTCACGCCGCTCCCGGTATAGATGCCGAGTAGGACGCTGAAGGCGACGATGACCGTGACGTCGTCGACGCTGGCGCCGGCGAGCACCAGGGTCGGGATGCCCTTGGCGACGCCGCGCCCCTCCTGGTTCAGCTTGACCATCATGGGCACCACCACGGCCGGCGAGACCGCGCCGAGCACGCAGCCGAGTATCGCCGACTCGAGGTAGCTGAGCCCCAGGAAGGCGGGGCCGAGGGCCGTCACCGCGGCCGCCTCGAAGGCCGCCGGCACGAAGGCTAGGAGCAGCGCCCGCTTGCCCACGCGTTTCAGGGTGTAGCGCGAAAGTTCCAGCCCCGCGCGGAGGAGTATCACGATGAGGGCGACGGTGCGTAGATCGGTACCGATGCTTAAGAGCGCCGGGTCGATAAGCCCGAGCGCGGCCGGCCCGAGCGCGGCGCCGACGAAGAGCATGCCGATGAGGCCGGGAAGCTTCAAGGCCTTGAAGGCCCAATCGGCTATGAGGCAGAGGATGACGATTTCAGCGAGGCTGACGGCCATACGGTACTCCTAGGGCTTCGTTTCATGGGACGCCGCGTCCGCGTTCGAGCCGTAGGAGTCATCGGTCCCTGTCGTAGGATGGACGGTTTCGGCCGCTTTAGGCCGCGGCGAACTCCATCGCCTCGCGCCGACTATAATGCCGCCCCGCTCGGCCGGTCAACGGGGGCCGGGGCGGCGAGCCTTTAGGAAGAAGGCTTTATTTGACTCGTAACTCGTCATAGACCAGCCATGTCAGGAGCTTAGCGATAGTGCGGATTAGCTTGAAGACGGCGAGTTGACCCGAAGTTTACATAGGGCTATCATCGTAGTATGGCCAGGAAGCTAGAGATTACGATTAGCGGCTCGTTCCAAGAAGAGGCGCGACGAGATTTGAACGAATACCGGCGTATGTCAGCCGAGGAGCGTTTGAACCTCGTTGAATTGCTTCGTCTCGAGGCCGGGAAAGTCGTCTATGAATATCCAGCAAGATTTCGAAGAATTCTTACGATTGCTCGAAAAGCATGAGTGTGAGTATGTCATAGTCGGCGGTTATGCCGTCGCCTTTCATGGTTACCCGCGATTTACTAAGGATTTGGATATCTTTTACGATGATAGCTTCCAAAACATAGAAAAAGTCAGAGCCGCACTAATTGAGTTCGGGTTCGAAAAGAGCGCTATCCCTAAAACCATTTTTTCTCCCGGAGCTATCCTCAACTTCGGCGTGGAGCCCGTTAGGATCGATCTTTTAAATCGGATCGACGGCGTCAACTTCAAGGACGCCAGCGACCATGCGGTAAACGGTCGCTATGGCGACGTTAACGTCAAATTTATCGGCCTTACCGAGCTGCTGCGAAACAAACGCGCGACCGGTCGGACCCAAGACGCGGCGGATCTTGAAAAGTTATGTGACGATTCATAACGACGAGCGCGGCTGTTCGCTTTGAAATGAGCGAAG
>CALKWG010000278.1 GCA_938004315.1 uncultured Spirochaetaceae bacterium | reverse complement strand
ACAACTGGCGCTTCGACCGCGAGCGCGCCGCCAGCAAGGCCCTGTCCATGCTGCAAGGCGACTTCGCCCGCCGTAAGACCACGTTCTGGTTCGACGGGACGCCCGAGCCCGGCTCTTTCCTACGCCCCGAGCAAGCCGGCGGTACCGGCATCCCCCTGGGGAAAGTAAAATTAGTCCGCGTCTTCGACGAGAGGCGCTGGATGCAGATCGGCCGCTACGACGGCCTGGCCGAGGGCGACTCGCTTCGCATCCACAAGCACGACGACTCGGGTCGCGCCACCGCCAAGGTCCGCGGCGTCAAGGACCTGGCCGAGGGCTTCTTCGTCCGGGTGGACGAGGAGTTCGGCCCCCAGGACGAGGTCTACCTCGTGCAGACCAAGAGCCTGTCCAAGCGCTACAAGCCGATCCTGCCCGGAAGCCTAGCCAAATATCATAAATTCCCCAGCTACGACGCGGCGCCGGCCCCCGCCGTGCCCGAGCTGCCCAAGGACGGGCTCCTGGCCTGGCCGGAGGGTAGCTATGCCATGGTCAGCCGCGTCCAGGACCTGCACGTCCTGCAGTCCGACCGGCCCAAGAAAGCGATCCTGCGCCTCACCCGAAAGAACGCCGAGCTTATGCGCCGCCACGAGAAGGAGCTGCCCTTCCGAGGCGACGAGCTCGTGATCTGGCTGGAGCCCTACTTCCCGCAAGCCGACGCCGAGTGGCTGGCCGAGGAGCTGGCCTATTGGACGGAGCGCGGCCAGAAGCTCTTCGTCGCCAATAACCTGGGGCACTTGAGCCTCCTAAAAAGCAAGGGGCTCTCGATCATCGCCGGGCCATGGCTCTACGCCTTCAACGCCTACGCCGCGGCCCTGCTTTTAGAGAACGGCGCGGCCGCGATCATGCCGCCCTTGGAGATATCCAAGCAGGATTTCCAGAAGCTGGCCGACTACGTCCCGGCCGCCGCGCTCTTCCCCACGGTCTTCGCCTACCCGCAGCTCTTCACGGTGCGCTCGGACCTGGGTAAGTACGGCTTCCGCTTCTTCGCCGACCGCGAGGGCGGCGAGTACGAGCTGGTGAGCGACCAGGCCGGCTCGGTAGTCATACCCATAGAGCCCTTCTCGCTCGTCGACCGCATACCCTATCTGAAAAAGGACGGCGTCGGCCGCTTCGCGCTGGACTTCAGCTTCATCGACTTGAAGAAGCAGATCTATAAGCGCGTGATGGCGGCCGCCCGCGACGGCATCGTCCTGCCGGAGACCGGGCGCTTCAATTGGAAGGACGGCTTCTGGCAGCCGGACGAGTCCGGCCCGGGCGCCAAGCCCTACGGCAACGCCGACTCCGGTCGGCGGACCGCCGGACCGAGGGCCGAAGGCTCGGCCGCGAAGGCCGGGGCCGGCGCTTCCGCGCCCCGCGGCGGCGAGGCGGCGCGCAAGGCCCGCTACGACGCGGCCGTCGAGCGCGCCAAGAAGGCCGCCGGTAGGCCGGGTCGCGGCGGCCGGCCGCAATGGTACGAGAAAGAAGGCGCCGGCGCCGCCGAGGCGCCTAAGGGGCGCGCTCCCGCGCGGCGCGGCCCCGCGAGCCGAGGCGCCGACGCGACGCGACGGTCCGGACCCGCGAGCCCGGCTAAGGGCGACGCCCCGGCGGAGCGGGGCGGCAGGCCCGCATCCCGCCCCGGCGGGAAGCCGGCTTCTCGGCCTAGCTCAGGCCCGGCCAAGCCGCGCGGCCCCAGGCCGGACGCGCCCTCCCGCGGCCGACGCTAGCGCGGATAGCCGTAGTCCAGCATTACCTCGCCGTAGCCTTCGAGCGCGGCCCGGTAACGGGCCGCGGCCGAGCGCGCGCCCTCAAGGTCGTGGTCCGTCCAGTTGCCGCACTCGGCGGCCGATGCGCCGGGCATGGGGCCGTCGTACGCGGCGATGAAGTCGAAGCAGGCTTGGACCAAGGCTATGAGCGGCGAGCCCTTGAGCTCCCTCGTAAGGAGGTAGAGGCCGGTCCGGCAGCCCATGGGCCCGAAGTAGATGATCGCGTCCGAGCTTCCCGAGCTCCGCAGGTAGGTCGCCCCCAGGTGCTCCAGGCTATGGAGCGCGCCGACCGAAAGCGGCGCTTCTTGGTTGGGCCGCGTCAGCCTAAGGTCCCAGGTCAGGACGTCGCCGTCGACCCGCGATAAGTACAGACCCGGCTTCAGGGTCGTATGGTAGATCGGAAGAGCACACGTCTGAACTCCAGTCACCGAATACGATCTC